>NZ_JBANBA010000260.1:0-1520 GCF_059803475.1 Bradyrhizobium sp. UFLA05-89
TTCAACAGCCTGCTCTCATGTTTGCTGTCAAGGGACTCGATCAAGCGGAGCCGCTTCCGGCTGAGCGCCCGGACGCTGGACTTCGAAGGTGCCCACGGTAGGAGGCAGGGCCAAAGACGACGGTTGATCAAGCTCTCATGCGCGGGTTGGCTACCGCATGACCGTGGTTTCGTCTTGGGGCTGCCTCGGTCTAGAGGGCGAGCGTCGGCAATGCCGGCTCATAACAGGCCACGAGGATTCCCCACCGCGCCCTGCCTCCTGCCCTGGGCACCGATATGGTCGAGCAGCGCTCTTCAGGCGGCCGGCCCGAGTTGTACTTGACGAGTGATCGCCCACAGGAAGCCGACCATCTCACGTGCAATGGCGGTGGTGACGATCACCTTGGGTTTGCCGGCCGCCGACAAGCGGCGATAGCGAGCGCATAGCCTGACCTGGGCCTTCCAGGCGATATCGCGGATAACTTGAGGCAGGCGCTCGTTACGGTCATGGAGCTTGCGACTGACGCGGGCTTGCATGCGATAGGTCCATGCCCCCTCAATCAGAGCCCGCCTGGCCAGAGCATTGCCAGCCTTGGTGATGTTGCCGCGTCGTATGGTTGCGCCGCTCGAATACTCCGACGGCACGAGGCCGAGAAAGGCCATCAACTGGCGAGGATTGTCAAAGCGAGAGAAGTCGCCAACCTCGGCAACCACCGTCACGGCAACGATGAAGGCGATGCCCCGCATGGCCTGCACGGCCTCTACGATTGGCGTCATCGACCATTGTGGCGCCAGCTCCTCGATCCGCTTGGTCAAGCAGTCCACGCGGGCCTCAGCGTCGGTTACGGCATGAATGTAGTCCTGCAGAACGATTTGGCTCGCCGGGTGATCGAAGCGCACCGTGGTGAGCCAGCGACGATAAGCCAGAGTCCACCCCCTCTTCCCGGCATAGATGCGCCCATGTCGCAGCAGGAAGCCTTGGAGATGTTGCCGCGCCTTGCCGAGCACACGCATCGCCGTGGCGCGGGCTCTCACCAAGTCGCGCATGGCCTCATGCGCTGCATCCGGAACCCACACGGCTGTCAGTTCGTCGCTCCGGTGCAGCTTGGCCAGCATCGCCGCATCGCGCCGGTCGGTTTTTACCCGGTCGCCGGCTTTCATCGGGATCAGTGAGGGAGCCACCACGATGCAGTTGTGTCCCAGTCCCGTCAGTTGTCTATACAGGCCATATCCGCAGGGTCCGGCTTCGTAACAAAAACTTACCTGCCGGTCACCCTCGCCAAGCTTCTTTGCCAGCTTGGCGATTTGATCGGCGCGATTAGGGATGATCCCCAAGTTACGAACTTCCCCGCCGCGCATCGCATCGGCCACTGCAACCGAAATCGTCGCCTTGTGCACATCCAGCCCCACGAAAATGCTATCGTTCATCAGGCCCGCTCCCCATGCTTGAGGCTCGGCGCCGGACCATCCGGCGCAACCCTCGATAGGAGCTTGCCGCGGGGCGGGCCGCCCGTCACCTCAGAAGGCAAACATAGGGTCTAG
>NZ_JBANBA010000261.1:0-1519 GCF_059803475.1 Bradyrhizobium sp. UFLA05-89
GCACCGGGACTTGCCGCCGTACGGCACTGGAAAAGCCGGCCCGCCGTCGGCGTCCTCCGGCTGCTGCGATCTTAACGAGCAGCGCGCAGCCTCACTTCTCTCCGAGTCGCTTGGCTGGCCGTCGGGATGCAAGCATTTCATGAGCTTGCCATAAGTCGCGAACGTCATGAAGCCCTTCCGGCGACTTTCTCCCTCATACCATTTAGTCATTTCTTGCAGCGCGAGCCGCAGGTTGCGGTTCGTCCTCTTGAGGCGGGCCACCTCGCCGCGATCAATCGGCGCCGGTGCAGGCTTGGCCGCCATGGCGTTGGTCGCTGCATGCCGTTTATGCTCATCAGCAAGCGCAATCTTCAATGTCGCGTTCTCTTGCTGAAGGGTGGCAATCTCGATTGCCCTTCGCGCCTCGGCCAATTGCTTGGATTGTTCGGCGACGACGTTGCGCAGTCGTTCGATTTCCTCCTTCCGTTTGGTGCGCCATCGCGCCTGTCGCTCGGGATTGTCGAGACCCATGACGATCTCCCTCCGTTACGGGCTATGATGCGGCGCGAGCGTCAATTGAAAACCTCCCTAGGCGCCCCGCCGATCGGCGACTGGCCTCGACACCTTGCACGCTAGCGCTCGCTTGATCGCGGCGCGGTAGGGACCTCAGAGGTGTCAAGACGCGCGCGCGGGTGACGCGTCAGGAGCTAGAGCGTGTGCTGGTGGACCAACCGCTGAACGATCCTGCCGAGCGCGGCCGCAGCATGACGCCGCTGCTAACGGCCATAGCCGTATTCATGCGGTAACTTGCCGGGGCATGATGGGACGATGCTTTAGCGATGCGCAGTCGCGTGATCATCGCAGCCGATTATCGGGATGTATTTGGCGAATGTTCGTGCGAGCTTCCTTCCGGCGGCGCTCGTCCAGCTCTTCAACGGTGCGGATTTGCTCTGCGCGACGCGCCAGCTTTTCATAGTTTTCAGCCGTTTTGCGCAGCGCGGCTCTGGTTTGTTGGAATTGGCAATTGTCCGCCTTGGTGTGGAACTCTTCCGCTCGCGTCCACCAGTACTTTGGCGGGTGCAAGCGCTCAATAACCATGAACCCCTCCACGCAACCATCCCAGCACGCTCACAAAGGTAAGGAACGTTTGCGCGTTTGCCAAGTTCACCCGATGCCCTTCCCCAAGGGCAGTTGGCCCCAGCTCGCCCAAAGCCCCCTTACGAGCTGCGGTCCCTTTTTATCTGATTGGCACAACGTGCGACATTTATTAACGTATTTGATAGATCTAAGAAAAACATAAGGATATAATCGCTGACATAATGCTATGACGATACACTCGCTTAAGTTGTCGCCCCCGGAGCCGCGCAGGGAGAAGAACGACGAAGATCGCCCAACGCGTTTTAACCGCCGCAGCTTTCGTTCTCACTTTGGCGTTGTCCGCGCCACCAGCATCCGCCTGCAATGGCAACGGAAACTGTGAGAACGCTCCCGGCCACCTCAAAAAAGGCGGTGATGCGCACGGAGCCCCCGGGCCTATTGC
>NZ_JBANBA010000262.1:0-1511 GCF_059803475.1 Bradyrhizobium sp. UFLA05-89
ATCCAACCGGTTGAGGGATCAGGCTCGCCTAGGCGGAGGGTGGCGTTGCGAGTTGTAGAGCAACCTTAGGACCAGTGACACGTTGCCGACAGGGATCTTTGAATCATCAGAGCAGACCGCCAAGCTCATTCGAAATTCGTCCAGCCATGGATTAAATTGGGATAGGAGCCGGAACGCCCCTGATGCGAGGCACGTTGAGGTGCGCACCTGTGACAAAGAATACAGGACAATCAGAACTCATCAGCAAAATGGAGCACAAAATGGCCGATCCAAGGCAGGAGAATAAGTTCAACCAAAGAGAGGAAACAGTTCGGCAAACCGGCGAGCAAGCAGCTGAGCACACGAAACGAATTGGGCTCGCGGCGGCTAAGGCCGGCGAAGATGTGAGCCAAGTCAGCGCCCACCTGTTACAGCAAAATGCCGAGATGCTGCAGAACACGTGGCGTTTCGGTATGGAGGCAGCGACCTCGATGATCGGCCGCTCGAGCGACCAGTTTGGCCGTACTTTCGGATTGACAGGCGACGAAGCATTGAAGGCGACTGAAAAGTCAGTCCGCAATACGCAGGTGGTGTTGAATTCTGCGACGGCCGTGAGCAAGGGAGTCAATGAGATTTCCCGCGAGTATTTCGAGTTCGTGCGGCAGCAAATGGAGAGCAACATGGATCGCATGAACGAGCTGTGGCGCTGCCGCACACCACACGATTTTGTGGCGCTTCAGAGCGAGCTTGCTCGGGAGACCGTGAGCAAAACCCTTGAGAACAGCCGCCGGTTGGCCGACATGTCTCTCAAAATCGCCGAGGATGCGGGAAAGCGTATCACGGAAATTCAGCGCGCAGCCTAGTCGCGATGCGGCCCGCGGCTCCGATCGCTTCGAACCTGCTCGAGCAGAGGCCGTCAATTGAGGCGGCCTCTGTCGTTTTGGTCCTCGGCTCACGGTTAAAAAGCATACACCAAGGTATTTCAAACACACTCCGCACGAAGTGCAATTTTGAATGGTGCGTAGTGCCCCTTCCCTCCAATGCGATTGCGAGCCCAATGAATTTCCCTTGCGCTGCGCTATTTAGGTATCGTGTGAGTACACAAGCAAAGGTCCCTTCAAGCAACCGCTTGGTATTGGAGACATGTGCACTGGCCGTTAGTCGTGGAGCGGGACGAAGCCATCAGGTTGCAGTTGGTCTGCGGAGAAGAACGCCGTCAGCGCGAAGGATCGCCCGATGTCCTTAACTGAAGCCGTCCTGCTGGTCATCTTGGTCGGACTTATCGTCCTGATACTGGGCAACATCGTATTTCAGGTGGCAGCGGAGCAAAAGAATCCGCCGATCGGCGTCTTCATCGAGTGCGACGGAGTGCGCCTTCACTATATCGAACGGGGCGATGCCGCCGCGCCTTGCGTGGTCCTGTTCCACGGGAATGGCACCATGATTCAAGACCTCGTCCTAAGCGGTTTGGTCGACCGCCTGGCCCACAACTATCGCGTCGTTTGCTTCGACCGGCCCGGGTTTGGCTACAG
>NZ_JBANBA010000263.1:0-1509 GCF_059803475.1 Bradyrhizobium sp. UFLA05-89
TCAAGAATTCAAGTGAAAGAGGATCGATGAAGGTCTTAGTGCCGGTAAAGCGGGTGGTCGATTACAACGTCAAGGTCCGCGTCAAGGGCGATGGATCGGGCGTTGAACTGGCCAACGTCAAGATGTCGATGAATCCATTCGACGAAATCGCGGTCGAGGAAGCGCTGCGCCTGAAGGAAGGCGGCAAGGCCACCGAGGTCGTGGTGGTTTCCATTGGACCGGCGCAGGCGTCGGAGACGATCCGCACCGGCCTCGCCATGGGCGCCGACCGCGGCATCCTGGTGAAGGCGGACGGCAATGTGGAGCCGCTGGCGGTCGCCAAGATCCTGAAGAAGGTCGCCGACGAAGAGCAGCCGGGCCTGATCATTCTGGGAAAGCAGGCGATCGACGACGACAGCAACCAGACCGGCCAGATGCTGGCCGCGCTGCTCGGCTGGTCGCAGGCGACGTTTGCCTCCAAGCTCGAGGTCGAAGGCAGCGACTTCAAGGTCACCCGTGAGGTCGATGGCGGTCTGCAGACCGTGAAGCTGAAGGGGCCGGCGATCGTCACCACGGATCTCCGCCTCAACGAGCCGCGCTACGCCTCGCTGCCCAACATCATGAAGGCGAAGAAGAAGCCGATCGCGGAGAAAACCGTCGCCGATTACGGCGTTGACGTCACCGCGCGCCTTGAAGTTCTCAAGACGACGGAGCCACCGGGCCGCAAGGCCGGCGTCAAGGTCAAGGACGTCGCCGAGCTGGTGTCGAAACTCAAGAACGAAGCCGGGGTGCTCTGATGACGACGCTTCTGATTGCTGAACACGACAATGCGTCGCTGAAGGATGCGACCAGCAAGGCCCTGACGGCGGCCGCCGCCCTCGGCGCCGACGTCGACGTGCTGGTCGCCGGCCAGAACGCCAAGGGCGCGGCTGACGCTGCCGCAAAGCTCACTGGCGTGAAGAAGGTGCTGCTCGCCGACGGCGAGGCTTACGCGCACGATCTCGCCGAGCCGCTGGCCGCGCTGATCGTCTCGCTGGCGTCCGGCTATGACGCGATCGTCGCGCCCGCGACCTCGCGCTTCAAGAACGTGATGCCGCGCGTCGCAGCGCTGCTCGACGTCATGCAGGTCTCGGAGATCATCAAGGTCGTCGCGCCCGATACCTTCGAGCGGCCGATCTACGCTGGCAACGCCATCCAGACGGTGAAGTCGAAGGACGCCAAGAAGGTCATCACGGTGCGTACTTCGACCTTCGCTGCTGCGCCGGCCGGTGGCAGCGCGAGCGTCGAGAGCGTCGCGGCGGCGGCCGATCCGGCCCTGTCGTCCTTCCTCAGTGAGGAAGTCGCCAAGAGCGACCGCCCCGAGCTGACCTCGGCGAAAATCATCGTCTCTGGTGGCCGCGCCATGCAGAGCCGGGAAAATTTCGCAAAATACATCGAGCCGCTCGCCGACAAGCTCGGTGCTGGTGTCGGTGCCTCGCGCGCGGCGGTCGACGCCGGCTATGCGCCGAACGACTGGCAGGTCGGCCAGAC
>NZ_JBANBA010000264.1:0-1481 GCF_059803475.1 Bradyrhizobium sp. UFLA05-89
ACGAAAGACCTTGCTCTTTCAAACCCCAGCTGAGAAGTTCGCAGAATGTGTTGCGGCGATGAGTTGAACCCGCCCCCCTCAACGGACATTCGCGGGCGTCTGCGTTCCAAGCGTTACTCGTTCCTAACTTGCCGGAACGATTTGCCCCTGCTCTGATTTTAGGGGAATGGACAAGCTACTAGAACGGGCCGACAGAGCCATCCGTGATAGCGAGTTGATCCGACGCCAAGTGGACCAAAGCATTGCGCTGGCGCGCTGGTGGAATGAGCGGGTGATAGCGACCGCGAGCCGCGCTCGCGAGGAAGCCACTCGCAGCCATCAGTCGCGCGCGGAAAGGACTCATAGAGCCGAGGAGGCGCAAGAAAATTTGTCGGCACGTAAAACGTCAAGCTAGGTTCCAGAAAACCATCGCCGAGCGTTGGCAACGAGTTCGGCCTCAGTTTTCTGAACGCCTTGCAGGGCTTTCCGCGCCGCTTCGTACCTGTGCCGGTAGTTTGCAGTCAACTCATCCATCAGTCGCTTGCGTTCCGCAATGAGGGAGCGGGCCTCCTCAATCGCGCGCGCGGCACGTTCATCGAGGACTTCCGCTAGGGTTCGTTCGATCATCCCCTCCTAACGCATGTTAAGATTTTTGGTTTCCGCTGTCCCGGTTCCGGGCGTATACTTGCCCCAATGGACCTCCGGATGACCTTGGCGCATTTGGCGGACGCAGAGCGGCATATTGCGCTGGGAGAACGTCATATTGCCCGCCAGATCGAGATCATCGACGTGCTGGGGCGCGGCGGTCATCCTACGGAACTCGCAACTCAGGTGTTGGATACATATCGCGAGTTACTGATAACTCACCTCGCGCATCGCGACTACATCCGCAAAGAACTAGAGCAGTTGGGCCAACCGATGTTCGCTTTCATACCGCTGTTGGGGGCTCAGCAGACGTGAGCCCCAAGCCATTTTTTCGACCTCCGCCCGAGGTTCGCCCACATGGCAGACACTCTCTGAGATCTTCCGGCATCCATACCTATTCACAGCCACGACTGACGGTGGTCGCGCGACGACCTGATCCACGAGGGATTGACAATTTGCCAGCAAGGTCGTGCGCCGCTTTGATCGCAGCATGCCCGCTGTCACCCGTCGCCGCAGCAAAGATGATCCACACCGCGAGACATGGCTGATATTCTTCGGCGACATCCGTGTCGGCGTTATCGGTCGCCGCGCCGGTGTCCCGGACTCGGCCCCGCAGTGGAGTTGGTCCAGCGGCTTCTATCCCGGCTCTGATCCGGTGAGCACCGCAGCGGCATTGACGAGACGTTCGACGAAGCCCGTACGAGTTTCCAAGCAGCGTGGCAGGAGCTGGCCGCCACGAGCATGGGGGCGGACTTCGAGATGTGGCGCCGCAACCGTGAATGGACCGCTTGGAAGGACCGGATGCACCGGCTAGCACTTCCGCTGCCGACACAGCGTCCAGAAGGGATTGCGCGCTG
>NZ_JBANBA010000265.1:0-1473 GCF_059803475.1 Bradyrhizobium sp. UFLA05-89
CTAGTGGTTCATCACAGTGGTTTTGACTCTTTGGCGGCAGCTGGATAGGCGCGGCCGAGTTTGGCGCGGGCTTTGTCGGTTGTGAACATCCATTTGATGCGGTCTCGCGCTTTATTTCGCTGCCGTTGCCATGCTGCGATCTCTTTTTGGAGCCTTTTTGGATCGTCGATGCGGCGACCGAGACACTGGCGCTGCATCACGCTGATCTCGCACTCGACCATGTTGAGCCAACTGGCGTGTTTCGGGGTGTAGTGGAATTCGAGGCGGCGCAGGATGCGACGGGCCTCGGCAGGCGCAAATGCTTGATATAGTGCGCCGGCGGTATGGATCGACAGATTGTCCTGCACGACACGGACGCAGGGGGCATCTGGATAATGGACGTCGACGAGTTCGCGCATGCAGTGCGCGTAGTCTACGGCGGCGCGGTGGTCTGTAACCTTGACGTTGCGCCAGCCGCGATGCGGATCGAAGGTGACGAAGAGATTGACGGTGCCGTTGCGGCGATATTCGTAATCGTAGCGCTCGCGCTGTCCCGGTTGGGCCGGGATCGGCTGACGGACCTCGCCGATAAGCTGGACGGGAGTTTCGTCGAAGCAGACCAGGGGCCGCTCGGGATCCGGCGCTTCAGCGTAGAGATCGAGCACGTCCTCCATGCGGGCGACGTATTCGCCGTCGACACGGGGAATGCACCACATGTCCCTGCGCCACGGCTTGAGGTCGTTGTCGGCCAGCCGGCGGCGCACGGTCTCGCCCGAAAGGCTGTCGTGATCGGTGAGCTTGACCATCGCGTCGGCGAGCAGCGTCAGCGTCCAGCGTTTGCGGCCGGTGGGCGGCTTGGCGCATGCCGTCGCCACCAGCAGGGCCTCTTCCTTGCCTGTCAGCTTGCGTTCCGCGCCCGGACGCGGCTCCTCGCTCAAGGCCCGCACCAGATTGCCTTCCACGAAGCGGCGCTTGGTCCGGCCGACGGTGGAAAGGCTGACCCGGACGGTTCGGACAATCTCCGCGTCGCAGCTGCCGGCATCGGCCGCCAGCAAAATCTGCGCCCGCTTGAGTTTGCGGGCGGCATGCTTGCCGCCACCGAGCATCGCCGTCAGTTCGTCCCGCTCGGCTTGGCTCAATTCGACCCGATAACGTACATTCATGCTTCGCCTCCTTGTCGGAGGCCGGGACGAATCCAGCGATGAGTCAAAAATCAGGCGCGCACTTGACCGAGAAGCAGGGTCACTATCTTGCTTTCATCCATACCTATTCGTACATGTTCGGACAGCCGCCCGCCGAGGCCGACATCCAGCGTCATTTCCGCGTCAGCCCGCCGTCAGTCCACCAGATGATCGTCACCCTCGAACGGAACGGCTTCATTCGTCGCCAGCCCGGCGTCGCACGAAGCATCGAGATCCTCCTGCCACCCGAAAACTTGCCCATCCTCGAATGGCTCGGTATCAAAACGTCAAAATCACTGTGATGAACCACTAG
>NZ_JBANBA010000266.1:0-1438 GCF_059803475.1 Bradyrhizobium sp. UFLA05-89
TAGCATTACAGTTGCTTTTTTGATTTGAAGTGGGCGCGTTGAGCGGCAGCCTGGTGGGCTCTGCGCCAGAAAGACCATGCGATGATGTGTGCGGGTTGGATCCGCTTTCGAGCAAGTCTGATAGCAATGCGGCGGATTTCCTGCATTGACCAACGGATCAGTGGTGGAGTGGTTGTGCTTTGGCTTTTGCCGGGGGGCGCCGTTTCGTTTTTTTGGGCGGTGGCGGATTAGCGCGATGTCGGATCGCGGCCATCATGGCGAAGGCGAGCATCACCAAGGACACATGACGGTGCCAGCCATGCCAGGATCTGCTCTCGTTGTGATCGAGCCCGAACTCGTTTTTCGCCGTTTCAAAGCTGTCCTCGATCGCCCATCGATGGCCTTCGACCGCGACCAGCGTTTCAATGGCTGTTCCCGTTGGACACCAGGTGGAGAAGAAGGCGAGGTCATCATCGGCGATGCGACGACGGATCAGTAGACCGCGTGTCCACAAACCGTCATTTGCACTGTTGAACTGCTCGGCCTCGAGATCGGCCAATTCGAGATAATACCAATCGTGCAGCCGCGGTCCTTTGGTTCCGGCTCCCGCCGACAGGCGCTTCCAGTCGGATGAGTGCCGCGTCCGGGCGAGGTCTGCAGCCGTACCGGCGACCGGCGGTCGCTTGCCCCAGGATCGAAACACATGAGCGCTGCTGACCCCAAGCACGTAGCCTTTGCCTGCCCGACGTAGTTGCTGTTCGATGTTGCCAACACCGTAGACGGCATCACCGGCAACCCACTTGAATGGTACAGGCGCGGCTATCGCGCGTGCGATCATTCTCGTCGCAAGCTTTGGTTTGGTCGCAAAGCTGACGTCGGCAGGTACATAAGTGGCTTCCAGTCGATCTGGATCGTCGGTCCATTCCTTCGGAAGATACAACGCGCGATCGATGAACGCATGGCCATGACGCGAAACGTAGGCAGCGAAGACGCCGATCTGGCAGTTCGTGATCTTCCCTGCCGAACCAGTGTATTGCCGCGCCACTCCGCATGACGATTTGCCCTGTTTGAGAAAACCAGTCTCGTCGATCACCAGCACCGCATCGTCATCCGCCAAATGCTCGATGACATAGTCGCGCACGATATCGCGCAGGGCATCAGCGTCCCAGTCTCCACGACCCAGAATCGCCTGCTGCCGCCATGGGCCGGGATCGCCAGCCGCCTCTGCGCGCATCCAACCGGTCTTGCGCTGCTCATCTCCGAGCAGACCTTCCAGGAATAGGCCTGCATTCGTCGCAACACGCTCTTGCGTGAACAACGGACGTATCCGTTGCTTGATCTCACGAAGCGACGCCGCCCACAACGCAAGCGTCTCCTCAACCGACGCGGCCCGCGCCCACGACATTCGAATCATGGTTGCCCATGGATTCAGAAGCCCGCAACAAAAGCAACTGTAATG
>NZ_JBANBA010000267.1:0-1420 GCF_059803475.1 Bradyrhizobium sp. UFLA05-89
CTGCCGTGCCTTCCTCTGTGATCCGTCCAAGGTGCATGATCACCAGCAGAAGTCCAAGGCTGGGATGACATCGGTGTATGGCGCAATAGTCTAGTAATTGCTCGCCGATAGCTCGTTCGGAATGCCGTCGATCGGGCATTCTTCGGTGCCAACGGTTGGACGAGTCATCGCCTCGACCATCTCGCGCGTCCCTTCCGGATCAGCGATCCAGTTCTTGTAGAACTCATAGGGGCAGGCGGCCACGCCGCGCGGGCCTTCGCCGGAATTGATCATGCCAGTGTAGCCGCGATGCAGCAGCTTGAAGAGATGGTTCTGCGACTGGTTGTTGCGGCGCGCATCGCGGATCAGGCCCTTCGACAGGCCAGCGTATTGAATGCCATATTCCTCTTCGCCGGTCTCGCCAAGCGTGCGTCCATCGAAGCCGATAATCGCAGAGTGCCCGAAGTAGGAATAAACGCCGTCAAAGCCCGCGGCATTGGCGACAGCGACATAGACATTGTTAGCCCACGCCATCGCCTTGGAAATCAGCACCTGCTGTTCCTTCGCCGGATACATGTAGCCCTGGCAACGCACGATCAGTTCGGCGCCCTTCATCGCGCAGTCGCGCCAGATCTCCGGATAGTTGCCGTCGTCGCAGATAATCAGACTGATCTTCAGCCCCTTCGGACCGTCCGAGACATAGGTGCATTTGCCGGGATACCAGCCCTCGATCGGCACCCAGGGCATGATCTTGCGATACTTCTGCACGATCTCGCCCTTGTCGTTCATCAGGATCAGCGTGTTGTAGGGCGCCTTGTGCGGATGTTCTTCGTGGCGCTCGCCGGTCAGCGAGAATACGCCCCAGACCTTCGCCTTGCGGCAGGCTGCGGCGAAAATCGCGGTCTCCTCGCCCGGCACCTGCGAGGCGGTCTCGTACATCTCCTTGGCGTCGTACATGATGCCGTGGGTGGAATACTCGGGAAAAATCACGAGATCCATGCCGGGCAGACCGAGCTTCATGCCGACGACCATGTCGGCGATCTTGCGGGCGTTGTCGAGCACCTCGGCCCTCGTGTGCAACCGCGGCATCTTGTAATTGACGACGGCAACGCCGACCACGTCGTTGCTGGAAGAGATGTCACCGTGAAGCATTTGAAACGCCCTTCTGTTCTAGTTTGAATTCATCGCCGGCGCGATGGCCATGCGACGTCAGTGGCTGATCATCCAGGGGCGCGCAGTCGGGAATCCGACGGCGCCGCTCTTGCTTTTCGTCACGAGACGCCCCGGTTTCTTCTTCGTCGCTGTCCCACAGCAGCCGCAGCCCGGTCCGTGCGCGGCCTTGTACTGGTCGAGCGTCTTCGGCGCATACTTGCTCCGCTCGTTGGTGGCATGCGCCTTACGCTTGTCCGCGGGCATGCAGAAGAACGCCGGCGCAGTGAGG
>NZ_JBANBA010000268.1:0-1390 GCF_059803475.1 Bradyrhizobium sp. UFLA05-89
CACCTGCTCTGGCCCTGCGAACGGTGCCTTGCAGTAGACCAGCCACTTGATACGCCGCAGCGGGGCGATGAAGCGCTGGAACGCCGTTTTGTCGGCAAGCCCGGCATGGGTGTTGAAGAACTTCAACTCCCCGGCGTCGTGCGCATGCACGAGCATGGCCAGCATCTTGCCGCGGAACAGGCGCGCCAGCACGTTGACATGGACGAGGAAATTGGAGCGCGCGGCGACCCATCGCGCGTGATCGAGCGAGAGCCCTCCGCCCGGCACGATCATATGGACGTGCGGGTGATGGGTCATAGCCGATCCCCAGGTGTGCAGCACGGCGGTGATACCGATCCGCGCACCGAGGCGCTTGGGATCGGCGGCAATCGTCAGCGTTGTCTCGGCCGCTGCCTTCATCAGCAGGTTGAAGACCACACGCTTGTTCTGGTAGGCGACGTCACGCAGCTCGCTCGGCAGCGTATAGACGACGTGAAAATACGGCACCGGCAACAGCTCCGCTTCGCGGTCGGCGAGCCATCGGCGTGACGCCGCCCCTTGGCACTTCGGACAATGCCGGTTGCCGCAGGAATTGTAGGCGATCTCGGTATGGCCACACGCCGTGTTCTCGCAGCGCGCGACATGCCCGCCGAGCGCCGCCGTGCGACAGCGCTCGATCGCATTCATCACCTTCAATTGCTCGAGGCTCACATGGCCGCGATTGGCCTCACGCCAAGCAGAGCCGTGATCGCGGAGGATGTCCGCGACCTCCAGAGCTGGTCGAGCCACGGCCGGTGGCGCTACGGCGCCGGCGGCTTCTCACGGTCTCGCTTCGCACGGCTGCGGCGCGGCGCGGTTAGGCCCTCCAGGGGACTCTCGATCTTGGCAATCAGTCCGGTCGCCACGCGACAGTAGCGGGCTGTCGTCTCGAGCCTGGAATGTCCGAGCAACGCTTGAATCACGCGAATGTCTTTGCCGCGCTCGAGCAGATGGGTCGCAAAGCTATGGCGAAGCGAATGCAGCGGGACCGTCTTGCGCAGCCCCGCGGCTTTGGCGGCCTCCTTGAACAGCCGGCTGAACTGACGCGTGGTCAGAGGCTGATGATCACGGTGACCTGGAAACAGCCAGTGGTGTTCCGGCGCGAGGTCGGCGTCATACGTGGTCGGTCGCGCCTTCCACAATTGCCGCAACAGCTTCAGTACCTCCGCCGGTAGCATCACGTGCCGGTCCTTGCGGCCCTTCGATTGCACGATGCGGATGATCATTTGCTCGCTGTCGATGTCACCCGCCCGCAGCCGCACCACCTCGCCGGCTCGTAGCCCGCAACCATAGGCCAGCGTCAGCATCGCTCGCGCCTTCAGGCTCGTCGCCATGGTCAAAACACGCTTGACCTCCTCGGGGCATAGCACCG
>NZ_JBANBA010000269.1:0-1362 GCF_059803475.1 Bradyrhizobium sp. UFLA05-89
AGTCGCTCGTGAAGAATTCGGAAGCGATTGATCTGTCGCTGTGATTTTGACGTGAGTAAGTATTCGATTGTGCAAGAAAGCCGTGGGTAGGTGTTGGTTTTCTTGCGTTTTTGGATTCCGGATTTGGCGACTTCGTGATTCCTTTGACGGCGAGATTCGCTGTTGGGGAGAACCCATGAGCCATCCGCGCGACGATCGTCAGGACGATCTGTTTCGTCCATCTCTGGAGAAGATCATCAACCTTCGCCATCCGTTGGTGCGTCTGGCGGCGGAGATCGATTGGGACTTCCTGGCGGGACGCTTCAGTTCGGTCTGTCGCCTCGGACCGGGACAGCCACCGTTGCCGACACGATTGGTAGCCGGACTGTTCATCCTCAAGCACATGCACAATCTCTCTGACGAGGCGCTGTGCGACAGGTGGGTCGAGAACCCGTATTTTCAGTATTTCTGCGGCGAGGTGGTGTTCCGGCACGACCTGCCGTTCGATCGCTCGTCGCTGACCCGCTGGCGCCAGCGGCTGGGTGAGGAGCAGATCGCCGCGCTATTGCAAGAAAGCCTCTCGGTGGCGCATCGAACTGGGGCGATCGAGACCAAAGATCTCGAGCGGGTCGTTGTGGACACCACCGTCCAGGAGAAGGCGATCGCGCATCCGAACGATGCGCGGCTTATGCACCGGGCGATCGAGAAGCTGGTCGATTTGGCCAAACGCGAGAGCGTCGAACTGCGCCAGAGCTATCTGCGCGTGGCCAAGCGCGCCGCCATCATGGTGGGGCGGTACATGCATGCCCACCAGTTCAAGCGTGCCCGACGAGAGCTCAAATTCCTGCGTACCCGGCTTGGCCGCATCATCCGTGACATCAGACGCAAGATTGAGGGCGACGCTGCGCTTGAGGATCGCTTTGGTCCGCTGCTCGATCTCGCCCACCGGGTTCGCCATCAAGAGCAGCGTCAGCGCGGTCCCAAGGTCTACTCGTTGCACGCCCCCGAGGTGGAGTGCATCGGCAAAGGCAAGGCCCGGGCACCTTACGAGTTTGGTTGCAAAGTCTCGATTGCCACGCCTGCCACCGCGCCCAAAGGCGGGCAGTTTGTGCTGCATGCCAAGGCCCTGCACGGCAATCCCTATGACGGCCACACGCTCGGTCCCGTCATCGCCGACCTCGAAAAGCTCACAGGTGTTGCAGCGCGCCGCATCCACGGCGACAAGGGCTACCGCGGCCACAACTATCCCGACCAGTTCAAGGTCTGGATCAGCGGCCAGGTTCGTCGTGTCACCAAAGCGATCCGTCGCGAGATGCGGCGTCGCGCCGCCGTCGAGCCTGTGATCGGCCATCTCAAGGACGACCACCGGATGCGCCGTAACCA
>NZ_JBANBA010000026.1:0-92010 GCF_059803475.1 Bradyrhizobium sp. UFLA05-89
GGCGTGACGTGACCAAGCCCGTCGCGCTGGGTGATGGCGACACGGCCCGACAGCACCACGAACATGCCCGGCCCGCGCTTGCCGGTCTCGAACAGCAGCTCGCCGCTCTCGTAATGCCTGATCTCACCAAATTGGCGCAGGCGCTCGATCTCGGCCGGCATCAGGGTCGGAAAGGTCTGCTCGGGGCGTGAGAAGTGCGAGATCAGTGTGTCCCTGTCGGTTCGTTCCGGTCCATCCTGCGCCATCACCGCTCTCGCTCATTCCAAAAAATCTAGCCGCCGGCCTTACCGGCGATCTCCTCATCCGGGGTTGGTTCGTCCTCCCGCGAGGGACCGGCCCCGGCGCGCTCGCGCGCCTGCGCCTTGCGCCGCTTCAGGTTCTCACGCAGCGCCGATTTCAGCCGATCCTGCCGGGCGCCCCCTGATCGCGTCTTGTCGTCGTTTTCGGTCATCACGGGCCCATCATCATGATCGATGGCATCCTGCCATCGATCGAGGACAGCTCAAGAGGCGGTGGCCGGCCGAAGCAACGAAGCGGCCAGAATTGGTCGAATTCAGGGTTGCGGCCAACTGGCCAGTTGGCTGGGGATTTTGCGGAACCAAATCGCCCCAAAGCGGGTCATTTCGGGTCAAATTAGCCGCTTCGGGTACGCAACCGGGCCGATTTATCGATTTCGCAGGGCAAGCGCGCTTGCGCAGAAGGGGGGCTTGTGGCAGACATCGCCCCGCTTGGCGGGCCCACGTCGCGGCCCGATTCTTTGCCAGCATTTGCTGCCGTAGCTCAGTGGTAGAGCACTCCCTTGGTAAGGGAGAGGTCGACAGTTCAATCCTGTCCGGCAGCACCAGTCTTCCCCATTCGCCGACGATGTCCCGTCCTGCACCTCACGGATGCCATGTTGATCAAACGCTCCCTGCCCTATGAAGGACTGCTCCACGAGATCGTCGAGCATAATGGCGTGCTCTATCTCGGCGGCGTCGTTCCCGAGGATGCCGGGCTCGACATGGCGGGCCAGGCCGACGACGTGCTTCGCCAGTTGAAGACCCTGCTCGAGGGGGCCGGCTCCGATCTCTCCTGCGTTCTGCAGGTGACGATCTACGTGACTGATCTCGCCGACAAGGCGGCACTCAACCAGGTGTGGAAGCGTTATTTCACCGCGGAGCATCTGCCGGCGCGTGCCGCGGTCGGCGTCGCGGATCTCGGCCCGGGCGTCAAGCTGGAACTGACGGCGATCGCCGCCCGCCGCTAGGCCTTTCCGGCCGGCGAGCCCTATCCCACGATGGTCTCCGGCAGCCGCGAGACCGGCGCAAGTGATCTTGGGGACCGGCGTCAGCCGTTCTCATCGATGGCGACGATCGTCTCATCGCGCGGCAAGGCGCACACGACACGCGTGGAGTTCGGCAAAGTAATCGTCAGCCACAAGGTCTCGTCGTCGTGCGCACCGATCGCGACGAGGGCTTCGAGGTAAGCCGCTTCGTGGTCGTCCGCCACGGAAAAGCCGGCACGCTTCAGCGTACCGCGCTCCTGTTCGTCAAACTTCACAATTGTCGTCTTGGCTTTTAAGAAGCCCCGCCGCTCGCCTTCTATCCGGGTTGGGTGCCGAAGCCTCGTTAATTTGTGGCAAGAAAAAGCGACACGCTATCGCGGACATGACCGCGATCCAACAGATGCGATCCTGTGCTCTGCGCTTCATCGGTAATCGAAAACCACTTTGCTTGATCGTGCACATGGCAGGCATTCGCGATCAGAAGATCACTTCTCAGCTTTCGTAGATTTAATTAGCCTTCGACAATCCAGAATCGATAGATCACATCCAAGGATCATCATATCCAAGAAGACTTGGCCGGGCGTGAAGGCGCTGTACGGACAAACAAGAATAACAGGCAAGCACAGCTACTTTTCGTCCCAGGAGAAACATGCGCGGCATCATTCATGTCGTGGATGACGACGTGTCATTCCGAACAGCTATCCGACGACTATTGGAAAAGACCGGCTACCGCGTCGTCACTTATGCATCGGCTCAGCAGTTGCTGGACCAGCCGCCAGACCTGGATGCCGGTGGCTGCATTCTTCTGGATGTCCGGATGCCTGACTTGAGCGGCCCTGAGCTTCAAAGCCGTTTGACCGAGCTCGGCTCGACGCTGCCCATTGTGTTTCTGACCGGCTACCCGGACATCAGCCTCACGGTGAAAGCGATCAAGGCGGGAGCGGACAACTTCCTCACCAAGCCAGTCGGTTCCACGGAGCTACTGAGTGCAATCGAAGCGGCGATGACGCGCCACGCGACAGAACGCGCGCGAAAAGGCGAATTGGATGTGCTTCGGGCCCGACTGTCGACGCTGAGCCCGCGCCAGCGGCAGGTCTTCGAGATCATTGTACAGGGCAAGACAAACAAGCATGCCGCGCGCGAGCTTGGCTGCGCGGAGCGAACGATCAAGGCGCATCGCCAAGCGATCATGGAGAAACTGAACGTTCAATCGGTGGCTCTACTGGTCACGATTGCCCAGCGGCTCGGCATCTCCGGTCCGGCGGAAGAAGGATCAGGGGTGAGCGAGTAGGTCAGCGTGACGGGCGGCGCATGACGCCGCCCGCGCGCGGCGCACGTAGCTGTCAGCTCAGCACGCCATACTTCCTGAACCAGGCCTGCGTCTGGGCCCAGGCATCCTCAGCCGCGTCCTTGCGATAGCTGGGGCGGTAGTCCGCGTGGAAGCCGTGCGGGGCATCCTTGTAGATCTTGAATTCGGCCGTCTTCTTGTTCTGCGCGAGGGCGGCCTTCATCTGCTCCACCTGCGCGACCGAAATGCCGGTGTCGGCTTCGCCATAAAGGCCGAGCACAGGCGCCTTCATCTCGGGTGCGAGCTGAAGCGGGCTCTTTGGCCACACCGGATTGGCGGGATCGACGATCGAGCCGTAGAAGGCGACGGCGGCCTTCAGCGCATCGCTATGGGCGGCATATTCCCAGACGTAGCGCCCGCCGCGGCAGAATCCGACCATGCCGAGCCTGTTGGTGTCCCCGCCTTGCGACGCGGCCCAGGCGACCGTGGCATCGAGATCGGCGAAAAGCTCGGCATCCGGCTTGGCGTTGACGACGGGCAGGAGCTCCTTGGTGTCGGTGATCTTGGTCAGGTCCGGCCCCTTGTTGGGGTAATAATTGGGCGCGATCGCCAATGCGCCGAGCTTGGCGAGGCGCCGCGTCACGTCCTTGATGTATTCGTGCAGGCCGAAGACCTCCATCGCCACGAGGACCACCGGCGGGCGGCTGACGCCGGCCGGACGCGCATAGTAGCCGGGCATTTCGCCCTCGCCGACCTTGATCACGGCATCGCCAGCCTGAAGGCCGGTCGTGTCGGTGGCGATGACGTCGGCGCGGACGGGTCCCGCGGCGAGCGTGTAACCCGCGGCGACCGCGGCGGTCGCGCTCATGAAGGCGCGGCGCGAGACCGGCGCGACCCTGGTCAACCCAACTACGTCGGCAGTCATGGTGGTTTCGGCAGTCATTCGGATTGTCCCTTCGTCTGATCTTCGAGCGCGACGAATTCCATCGGCAATTTGCGATCGAAACGCAAGTCACCAGCCCGAGAGGACTCGCGGGCGCGTAGCTGGCCTCCGCTGATTGCGGGTGCGGCGTCGCCGTCCTACACTCGATTCGTGGGCCGGGTCGCGCAACGATGATCTGCCAAAGTCCACTCGGAGGATGCTGGATGGACGTGATCCGCAGTCGCGCGTTCGAATTCGTCGAGAAGGTCGGGACGCTTCTCGACGCAGCCAGCGTTCTCGACGCGATGGGGCGTGTGCTTGACCAGCACGGCTTCGAGTATTTCTGTTGCGCCTACATTGCCCCGCTGTCGACGGAGCCTGCGCGCGAGGCCATTCTTGCCGAACGGTTGCCGGCCGGCTTCCTGGATATGTATTCGGAGGGGCGGTACGTGTGGAACGATCCGGCGCTGCGCCATTGCAAGGCGACCGTGCGGCCGTTCCGCTGGTTCAGGGAGGCGCCCTATGATCCGGAGCGGGAGCCGCGCGCCGCCGAGCTGGTACGGCGCGCCCGCGACTTCGGAATGGTGGACGGCTTCATGATCCCGGTCGCCTCGCCCACCGGCCGCATGGGGCAGGTCTATTTCGGCGGCGCCGCGATCGAACTGCCGGAACGCGAACTGCCCGCGCTCCACCTCATGGCGCTTTACGCCTTCGACCGGGCGCTGCGGCTGCGCGGCCGGCCTGACGTTCCGCAGCTTGCACTGTCACTGCGCGAGCGCGAGGTGCTGACACACGCTGCGCTTGGCCGATCCACCGACGAGATCGCCGATGCCCTGAGCATCACCGGACGTACGGTGAAGGCCCACATCAAGAGCTGCTGCGAAAAGCTCGGCGCAGTGACCCGCACGCAGGCCGTGATGATCGCGATGCGCGACCGCATCATCTCGCCGTAATCGCCCCAGTCAACGACAGGCTGACGCAGCACGCCGTTTTGTGGCACAACGGCTATCCCCGCCGACCCGACAAACGAGGCCAAGCATGCCCGCACCCAAGCCGCCTGCCTTCGAAACCCTGAGCCTGCATGCGGGCCAGCATCCGGATCCGGCGACCGGCGCTCGCGCGGTGCCGATCTATCAGACCACGTCCTACGTGTTCCAGGATACGGATCATGCGGCGGCGCTGTTCAATCTGGAGCGCGCCGGACACATCTACACGCGCATCTCGAATCCGACCACGAGCGTGCTGGAGGAGCGGCTTGCGGCGCTGGACGGCGGGGTCGGCGCGATCTGCACCGCCAGCGGCCAGGCGGCGATGCATCTGGCCATCGCCACACTTCTCAATGCCGGCGACCACATCGTGGCTTCGAGTTCGCTCTATGGCGGCACAATCAACCTGCTCGCACACACGCTGCCGCGCTTCGGCATCACCACGACATTCGTGAAGCCGCGCGACCACGATGCGTTCCGTGCCGCGATCAGGCCGAACACCAAGCTCGTGATCGGCGAGACCATCGGCAATCCGGGGCTGGAGGTGCTTGATATCCCGAAGGTCGCCGATATCGCGCATGATGCGAAAATTCCGCTCCTGATCGACAACACCTTTGCCACGCCCTATCTCAGCCGTCCCATCGAGCTTGGCGCCGACATCGTGATGCATTCGGCGACCAAGTGGATCGGCGGCCATGGCATCGCGATCGGCGGCGCCGTCATCGATGGCGGCCGCTTCGACTGGCGCGGATCGGGCAAGTTCGCCGTGCTCACCGAGCCCTATGCCGGCTATCACGGCATGGTCTTCGACGAGCAGTTCGGCACGGCCGCCTTCATCATGCGTGCGCGCACGGAAGGCCTGCGCGATTTCGGCGCCTGCATGTCGCCGACCAACGCATTCCAGCTCCTGCAGGGCGTCGAGACACTGCCCGTTCGCATGGACCGCCACATGGAGAACACGCACGCCGTGCTGGACGCACTGAAGTCCAGCAAGGCCGTCGACTGGGTGCTGCATCCCTCACTGGAGACCCACCCGGACTATCACCTCGCCAAGCAACTACTGCCGCGCGGCGCCGGCTCGATCGTTTCCTTCGGCATCAGGGGTGGCCGCGCAGCGGGACGCAAGTTCATCGAGGCGCTGCGCATGATCAGCCACCTCGCCAATGTCGGCGATGCCAAGACGCTGGTGATCCATCCCGCGAGCACCACGCATCAGCAGATGGATGCCGAGCAGCTCAAGGCGGCCGGCATCGGGGAAGAGCTGGTGCGGCTGTCGGTCGGCATCGAGACGGCCTCCGACATCATCGACGATCTCGCCCAAGCGCTACGCATCTCGCAAAAGGTCTGAAAGCCATGAAGCTCTCCGTCAACGGCGCCGAGGTGTTTGTCGCAACCGGCGGCCGCGAATTCGACAAGTCGCTGCCGACCGTGCTGTTCATCCACGGCGCGGGTTTTGATCACTCGACCTGGGCCTTGCATACGCGGTGGTTCGCCCATCACGGCTATTCCGTGCTGGCCCCCGACCTGCCCGGCCACGGCCGCTCCGCAGGCCCTTCGCTCAACAGCATTGCCGAGATGGCCGACTGGACCGCCGCCCTGCTCGGCGCGGCCGGCGTTGCGAAGGCGCATCTGATCGGCCATTCGATGGGATCCCTGATCGCAGTGGAGACCGCGGCGCGCCACGCCGACAAGGTCTCGGCGCTGAGCCTGATCGGCACGGCCGCAACCATGACGGTCGGGCCTGACCTGTTGAAGGCGGCAGAGGGCAACGACCAGGACGCCATCGACATGGTTTCGATCTGGGGCCTCGGCTTCAAGGCCGAGCTCGGCGGCAGCCTCGCACCGGGCCTGTGGATGCATGGCGGCGCGCAGGCCGTGTTGAAACACTGCGAGCCGGGCGTGCTGTTCAAGGATTTGTCCGCCTGCAATTCCTACACGAATGCGCTCGCCGCTGCCGCGACCGTGAAGGTGCCGGCGACGGTCATCCTCGGCGAACGGGACATGATGACGCCAGCGAAAGCCGGCAAGGCGCTGGCCGCCGCAATGGCGCATGCGAAGACCATCGTGGTGCCGGGCGCGGGCCACATGATCATGGCCGAGCGCCCCGACGAGCTGCTGGCGGCGTTGAAGGGCTAAAGAGGATCAATCTGCCATTCTGCGCGTTGCGGTCAGGAAGCCCTCGTCAATGCCGAAGGGAACTTGACCCATGCCAAGACAAGAAATCATTCGCAAAGCCAGGCAGGACAAACGCGAAGGCAAATCGCCAAGCACGCAGGCCGGCGAATTCGTGAAGGACGAGATCGACAAGATCCGCAAGGGCAAGCATGGCGCGCGTTCGACGCGCCAGGCCATCGCCATCGGTCTTTCGGAGGCGCGACGCGCCGGCGTCGACCTGCCGCCGCCCCGCAAGGGACGTACAAAGAAGGCGACGCGCCGCAGCGCCAAATATGCCTATGAGGCCGGCCAGGGCAAACGGCATCCGAAGCGCCGGCCACGCGTTTCACGCGCCGTGGAGAATGTGCTGAAGAAGGAGCCGCGCTCGACCGCTTCACACCGCTCGCTCTCGAAGCAGGCCAAGCGCGCCGCGAGCCGACGCAGTGCAGCGTCACGTTCGGCAGCCGCGCGCAAGGCGAGCCGCACCAAGGGCGCGAAGGCTCGCTCCGCCGCCGCAAAGAAGGCGGCACGCACAAGGGCGCGCCACCGGAGCTGAGGGACGCGGACGTTCGGGTTCAGGAACCCGAATTCCACTTCCAGACGATATCGGTGACGTTGACCGGTTTCGGGATCAGACCGAGCTTTGCGAAGCGGTCGGCGACCGCCTGTTGGCTCCTGATCACCTCCGCATCTAGCGGCACGACACGATAATTCGAGCGGCCGACGAAGCGCCTGACCGCCTCGATGTCCACGCCGGTAGCCTCGGTCTGCGCTTTCGCAACTTCCTCGTGGTGGCTTTCGGCCCAAGCCCCCTCGGCCGCAAACGTCGCATTGAGCTTTCCGACCAGCGACGGATATTTTTCGACGAAGTCGGAGCCAGCGATGTAGAAGGCGTTCGGCTTGCCGATGTCCTTGTCGAGCGCAATCACGCGCGCGTTCTCCTTCAGCTCGGCAAGCGCGAAATACGGGTCCCAGATCGACCAGGCATCGACCGCGCCCTTGACGAACGCCACTGTCGCATCGGCCGGCGCGAGCGGCGCCGGCGTGATGTCGCTCCAGGTGAGGCCGGCTTTCTCGAGTGACGCAACCAGAAGATTATGCGCACTCGATCCCTTGCCGAAGGCGACGCGCTTCCCCTTGAGGTCGGAGAGCGAATGGATCGGCGAATCCTTCGGCACGATGATCGCCTGCGAAGTGCCGTCAGACGTCACCGCGGCGACATAGCGGATCTTGGCGCCGCCGGCCTGCGCGAAGATCGGCGGGGTGTCGCCGACAAAGCCGAAATCGACGCTGCCGACATTGATGGCTTCCAGCAGAGGCGGACCGAACTGGAAGTCGACCCATTTGATCTCGATGCCCAGCGGCTTGAAGGTATCCTCGATCGTGTGACGCTGGCGGATCGCCGGAAAGAAGCCGCCCTTCTGCGTGCCGATGCGGATTTCGGTCGGCTTGTCTTCGGCGCGCGCGGGAGCCGCCAGCGCAGTCGCGAGGACCAACGCAGCAGTCAGGACGTATCGTCGTGTGATCATGGCAGATGATTCCTGGTCGTCGCCGCTTCAGACGAAGAGCGATTGATTGATAAGATGGCGCCGCTCGGTGAATACGGCGCGTGCGGCGCGCTCGGCATCGCGGGCCGAACGGAACTGGCGGCCTTCGAGGCTGTCGAACAGCCGCTCGGAGGAGAAGAAGCGAAAGCCGCGCTCATCGCGCGCGATGATGCCGGCGGTGCGGTCGTGGACTTCAATGATGTAGGCTTGGGTCATGGCTGCTCGTTCGCCGAGGACGTCGGCGTTCCTGTCCTTGAAATTTTGTGAAGAGGGCGTGCTGAAGCGACGGTCAGCAGCAACAACAGGGGCCGGTCGCCGCAGAGAAACAGCGATGCGTCATGCCCTTGCGCATGTCGCCTTGAACTCGCTGGTCAGTCGTTCTCATTATGGGCTTTCGGCTCATGGAGCAGTTTCGATGCTCGGAATATCGGGCGATTGACCCGATCGGTCAATGAAATGGCTATCCATATTTCGCGCGGCGGCGTGCGGCCGCTTCTCTGCGCATCAGCACCAGCAAACGGAATCATCTCGCCGCGGCGTCACCTCGTCCCGCTTGCGGGGAGAGGTCGGAATTCAAGCGCAGCTTGAACTCCGGGTGACGGGAGCTTCCACGAGTAGGAAAGGAATCACCACATCGTCGCGGCCGCGCGCGCGGGCCAGGCGCGGTCGTACTCTTCGCCGCCGACCTTGTTCTCGCTCATTTCGGCGAGGATCTGACCGGGCGTCGGCAAGGACTTGGGATCGACCCGCTTGTCGGGATTCCAGAGATCGGAGCGGACGATGGCGCGGGCGCACTGAAAATAGAGCTCGTCGATGGTCATCACCATGACGCTGCGCGGCGCCTTGCCATCGACCTTGAAGGAGGCCAGCAGATCGGGATCGACCGAGATGTGGGCCCGCCCATTGACGCGGATCGCGTTGCCGGAGCCGGGGATCAGGAACATCAGCGAGACGCGCGAATCGCGGACGATGTTGCGCAGGGAATCGATGCGGTTGTTGCCGCGGCGGTCCGGCAGCATCAGCGTCTTCGGGTCATGAATGCGCACGAAGCCGGGCAGATCGCCGCGCGGCGAGCAATCGATGCCCTCGGGGCCAATGGTGGCCAGCGCGGCAAAGGGCGATGTCTCGATGAAGACGCGATAGAGCGGGGTGACGTGATCGGCGACCTTCACGGTCGAGGCGTCGTTGGTGGCGCCATAAATGGCTTCGAGCTCTTCGACCGTCGTAATCACCGTCATTCCACCTGCTCCTTTGCTATTCGCGCCAGCATTCGTTGCGGATCACGCGGACAAGCTGCCGGCCATGATAATCAGCGCTGCCGGCGTTGACGATCGTGACGTCGGCATGCGCCGCAGCGTCATCGACGTTGCGGCTGAGTCGCTCCGTAATGTTGCCGTCGCTGCGTCGCGCCCGCGCGGCGAGACGCTGGGCAAGGACGTCCGGCGGCGCCGTGATCGCGACCACCACGACGTTGGCATAGGCCTGGCGCAGCGCGTCGATCACCGTGCGCGAGACATTGACGACGACCGTGCGGCCTGCGCGGATATCGTCGTTGATATCGACCGGCAGGGCGTATGAGAGGCCATGTGCCTCCCAATGCGCAGCGAAATCCCCGTGGTCCAGCCCGCGGCGAAATTCGTCCGGAGTCGCGGACACATTGTCCTCGGCAGCAGACGCCTCCCGCGTCACGATCCGGCGCGGAAAGACCACATCGTGAGCTTCAGTGAGGGCGGCTTTGGCAAGACCAAGCAGCGTATCCTTGCCGGCACCGCTCGGACCAACGACCAAAACCAGGCGTCCAGGGCCGATCGCGGTCTCCTGTGGTGCAATCGACAGGCTCTCGCTCATGCGACGCGCCCTCCTTCCCGCCAGACGCTGCGAACGACGGGAACGCTGCCTGCAACGTGGACGCGGATCAAGTCGGCGCGCTTGCCGACCGCGATCTCGCCGCGATCGGTGAGCCCGACGGCCTCCGCCGGTGCCTTCGTCACCGTGCGGATTGCGGCCGGGAGGCTGATCGCCGGCACATGCTGCGGCAGTTGCAGCGCGGCCATCAAGAGGCTCGACGGAATGTAGTCAGATGACAGGATGTCCAGGAGCCCCTCGCGCGCGAGATCGATGGCGGCGATGTTGCCCGAATGCGAGCCGCCGCGCACCACATTTGGCGCGCCCATCAAAATGTCGATGCCGGCTGCGTGCAGGCCGCGCGCAGCTTCCACCGTGGTCGGAAACTCCGCGACAGCGACCCCGTCGCGGATCGCATCGGTGACGTTCTCCTCGGTGGTGTCGTCGTGGCTCGCCAGCGGAATTTTGTGTTCCTGCGCAAGCGCCACGATCTCTCGCATGTTCGTCGCGGCATAGGTCTGCTGGTAGGTGAAGCGTCTGGCAAAGAGCTCGTCGAGCTGGGCGTCGGTCATGCCACCACCCTTGCCGCGGTAGTAGTCGCGCAGCTTGACCTCGTCGCGAAACTGGCGCTGGCCGGGCGTGTGGTCCATCAGCGACATCAACCGCACGTCGGGACGACCGATCAGCTCCTTGGCCTCCTCGACGACGCTCGGCATCGGAATCTCGCAGCGCAGATGCAGGAAGTGATCGGCGCGCAGGAGATTGCTCTGGCGCGCCGCGGAGATCGCAGCGGCGAGCGTGCCGGCACGGCCGTCGACCTCCTCCGCGCCGTCCTCGCGCCAGACCCGCAGCGAATCGAGTACCGTGGTGATGCCTGACGTCGCAAGCTGCCCGTCATAGGAGATGACGGCGGCGACGGGATCCCAGAACACCTTTGGCCTTGGCACGTAGTGCGCTTCGAGATGATCGGTATGCAGCTCGATCAGGCCCGGCGCAATCAGGTCGCCGCCGGCGTCCTCGGCGCCCGCGGGCGCCCCGCTCTCGCCGATCTCGGCAATGCGCCCGTTCGCAAGAGCGATCCAGCCCTGCTCGATCACGCCATCAGCCAGCACGATCCTGGCGTTGGCGATCACGGTTTCATTCGGCTTCGCGTTCATTTCCAAATCCTTCAGGCCGCGGCGGCAAAACTGGTGACGTCGACGATACGGTCGGCGATCAGATGGCGTATCTCGTCGTCATGGACGATCGCGACCATGGCTGTGCCCCTGCGCTTCTTCCCTGCGATCAGCTCGACGACAACGGCGCGGTTGGCGGCATCGAGCGAGGCGGTCGGCTCGTCGAGCAGCAGGATCGGCAGCTCCGGAATGAAGCCACGCGCGATGTTGACGCGCTGCTGCTCGCCGCCGGAGAAGGTGGCGGGCGGAAGCTGCCAGAGTCGCTCGGGGATGTTGAGGCGATGCAAAAGAGCGCCCGCGCGCTGTCGTGCCTCGGGTCGCGCCACGCCGCTCGCGATCAGCGGCTCGGCGACGACATCGATGGTCGCGACTCGCGGCACCGCGCGGAGGAACTGGCTAACGTAGCCGATCGTGTCACGCCTGACGTTGAGGATCTGACGCGGCTCGGCGCTGGCAAGATCGATCAGGTTACCTCGATGGCGGATGCCGATGCGGCCGCCGTCGCAGCGATAATTGCCGAAGATCATTTTCAGGATCGACGACTTGCCCGCGCCCGACGGACCGGAGAGCACGACGCATTCGCCGGGATTGACGTGGAACGTCACGCCTCGCACGACAGGGAGCTCGACGCCACCCTGAAGGTGCATCGTAAATGTCTTTTGCGCGTTGGCGACGTCGATCATGGCGGTCATCGGGCGGCTCATGGCGGCAGAATCGAGGAGACGAGAAGTTGAGTATAGGGCTCGCGCGGGTCGTCGAGCACCAGGTCGGTCAGGCCAGTCTCGATGACCCGTCCGCCCTTCATTACCATCACGCGATGCGACAGCAGCCGTGCCACCGCGAGATCGTGGGTGACGATGATGACGGCGAGATGCAATTCGGCAACCAGGTTGCGCAAGAGGTCGAGCAGGCGGGCCTGCACGGAGACATCGAGGCCGCCGGTCGGCTCGTCCATGAAGACGAGGCGCGGCTCGGTGACGAGGTTACGGGCGATCTGGAGGCGCTGGCGCATGCCGCCGGAATAGGTGCGCGGTGCATCGTCGATCCGTGCGACGTCGATCTCGACGCGCTCCAGCCAGCTCGAGGCGGTGTCGCGGATGCGGCCGTAGTGATTCCATCCTACGGCCATCAGTCGTTCGCCGACATTGGCGCCGGCGGAGACCGCCATGCGCAGGCCCTGCGCGGGATCCTGGTGCACAAAGCCCCAATCGGTGCGGAACAGGAAACGCCGCTCGGCCTCGCCCAGCGTTGCAAGATCGCGTGTCACGCCATCGCGCATCCGGTAGGCGACGCGCCCACCGCTCGCGGACAGCTGGCCCGACAGGAGCTGGAGCAGCGTCGACTTGCCGGAGCCGGATTCGCCGACGATCGCCAGCACCTCGCCGGGATAGAGCGCGAAGGAGACGTCGCGACAGGCCGCGATTTTGCCGTAGGATTTGCTCAAGGCTTCCGCGACCAGCAGCGGCTGATCGTTCTCAGGCACAGGCTCAGCCATTTGATTCCCCCTGCGCCTTCTCCTTGTACGGCGCGGCGCTCAGGCTGCCGTGATGGCCGGCTGCCTGACGTTCCTCGCAGAAATCGGTGTCGGAGCACACGAACATGCGGCCGCCCTTGTCGTCGGTGACGATCTCGTCGAGATACGAATTCTCGGCGCCGCACAGCGCGCAGGGCGCGTTGAAGCGATAGGGCTCGAACGGATGATCCTCGAAATCGAGCGACACCACCTGGGTGTAAGGCGGGATCGCATAGATGCGCTTTTCGCGACCGGCGCCGAAGAGCTGCAGCGCCGGGCAATTGTCCATCTTGGGATTGTCGAATTTCGGCGTCGGTGACGGGTCCATCACGTAGCGCGCGTTCACCTTCACCGGATAGGCGTAGGCGGTCGCGATATGTCCGAACCGCGCGATGTCCTCATAGAGCTTGACGTGCATCAGGCCGTATTCGGCGAGCGCATGCATGCGGCGCGTCTCGGTCTCGCGTGGCTCGAGGAAGCGCAGGGGTTCGGGGATCGGCACCTGATAGACGAGCACCTGGTTCGGCCCGAGCGCCGTCTCCGGGATGCGGTGACGAGTCTGGATCACGGTTGCCACTTCCGTCGCGGTCGTCGTGGCGACGCCGGCGGTCTTGGCGAAGAATTTCCGGATCGAGATCGCGTTGGTGGTGTCGTCGGAGCCCTGATCGATCACCTTCAGCACGTCATCCGGTCCGAGAATCGCGGCCGTGACCTGCACGCCGCCGGTGCCCCAGCCATAGGGCATCGGCATTTCGCGGCTGGCGAACGGGACCTGATAGCCGGGTATCGCAATGGCCTTCAGAATCGCGCGGCGGATCATCCGCTTGGTCTGCTCGTCGAGATAGGCGAAGTTGTAGGCAGGCGCGTTCATTCCGCAGCCTCCTTCATCGCCTCGACGTCATTGGCCTCGGCAAATTCCTGCCGCAGCTTGCGCAGCAAGCCGAGCTCGGACTGGAAGTCGACATAATGAGGCAGCTTTAGATGCTCGACGAAGCCAGTCGCCTGGACGTTGTCGGAATGCGACATCACGAATTCCTCGTCCTGCGCGGGCGCAAGCACCTCCTCGCCGAGATCGCGTGCGCGAAGCGCGCGATCGACCAGCGCCATCGACATGGTCTTGCGCTCGCTCTGGCCGAAGGCGAGGCCATAGCCGCGGGTGAAGCACGGCGCTTCCGTGGCCGAGCCCTTGAATTGGTTGACCATCTGGCATTCGGTGAGCTCGATGGCGCCGAGCGGCACGGCAAAACCGACGTCCTCGGCGAAGAAATCGACCTCGACCTCGCCAAAGCGAATCTCGCCGGCGAAGGGATGGTTACGGCCGTAGCCGCGCTGCGTCGAGTAGCCCATCGCCAGCAGAAAACCTTCGTCGCCACGCGCGAGATTCTGCAGGCGCAGGTCGCGGTCGGCCGGAAAATTCAGCGGCTCGCGCGTGAGATCCCCGACGCTCGCGCCGTCTTCAGCTTGCGGCGAGGCCTCGATCAGCCCGTCGCGGCCCAGGATGTCCGTCACGCGCGGCGTGGCCGCGGTCGACGCCTCTGCCGTCGCCGGCGCCTCGGGCACAAATCCCTCGGCGAGCGTCGGATCGAGCAGGCGGTGCGTGTAGTCGAAGGTCGGCCCGAGAATCTGGCCGCCCGGAATATCGTTGAAGGTCGAAGACACCCGCCGCTGCACCCGCATGGCACCGGTATCGACCGGCTCGCTTGCGCCAAGGCGCGGCAGGGTGGCACGAAAGGCGCGGACCAAAAAGATTGCCTCGATCAGATCGCCGCGCGCCTGCTTGATGGCGAGCGCCGCAAGCTCGCGGTCATAGAGCGAGCCTTCGCTCATGACGCGATCGACGGCAAGACCGAGCTGCTCGGAAATCTGGTCGAGCGAAATTTCGGGTACGCTCTGGTCGCCACGCCGCGCATGCGCGAGCAGGCGATGGGCGTTCTCGATGGCACGTTCGCCACCTTTGACTGCGACATACATGCTACTGGCTCCCCTTGTTCGCGACACACGTGGTACGGGGGATCGCAACCACGGCGTCGTCGGCGACCAACACCACGTCGATGCCACGCGGAAACAGCGCCTCGTTGATGCGTAGGCGCACGAAGAGGTCGGCCGGCCTGATTGCTACGTGAAGCGTCGTCACGCCGTCGATACCCGGGCCACGAAGCTCGAAGGCGCCCCCTGCGTCGAGGCTCTCCACTTGCAGGATCACCGTGGTCGAGCGATCCGGATATTCGTTACTTCCGAGCGCAAATCGCTCGAGTGAAGGAAGCATGGCACCGTCGGCGATCAGCGCAAAGCTCGCGACCGAAGCATCCTGGATCACCGGCGCGCCGGTATGGAATTTCAGCCATTTTGGGACGTCGGAGTTCTCCGACATTCGCGCATCGAGCCAGAGCGGCGTATCGTGGTCGAACAATGTGAGCGCGATCGCCGCGGTCCCGCGCATCATGGGACCGGGCGTGCCTGCGACCGGCACGATGCGCTGGACCGAGCCCGGCCGCGCCATCGCGTCCATGACCGAACGAAAGGTCGATTGCGCCGACAACACCTTGTCGGCGAAACCCGGCGGCAGCTCCGCAATCGTGGTCATGGCCTCACCCCTCACCGCGCACCATGGTGTAGAAATCAACCTTCGTTGCGGCCGTCTGCGCGCCGCGCTGCGCCTGCCGCGCGTGCAGGTCCGCGCGCAGCGGCGCGACGACCTCACGTTCGACGAGGGCACCAAATTCTACCGACTGCACGAGCGCGTCGCAGAGCGCGATCAGCCTGGCCTTCTCACCGTCGCGGCCGAGCGTATAGCCGAAACCGACCTCGCCGCTCGCAAGCCGCACCGCGGCGCGCGACACGGTGGCTTCGCCCAGGTTGAACGGCGCACCGTCGCCACCGACGCGGCCGCGCAGCATCACCAGGCCGTTCTCTGGCGCGCGCAGGTCGTCGTGTTGCGGCAGCGCGATTGTGCTGAGACGCTCGGCGATGTCGCCGGGTTCGGCGTGCGCCAGCACGGCCATCGCCGCCTTGCGCCGCGTCGTGAGGCTGTCTTGCGGGGTCACGTCATTCCACCAGGCTTGCCGAATTCAAGTTGTCTATGATAATAGACAACTTGATAAGGAAGCGCCATGACTGTTTCGTGACAACCGTATGATTTTCGGGATAGGCTGTTCCCCATTATGAGCCTTCAGGACACCGCCTCTTCCGGCGTCGCGCTGTGGCGCCTGGTCGCCGACGGCATCGAGCGCGGCATCGCCGACGGCCGCTTCGCGGCCGGCGAGAAGCTGCCGGGCGAGATGGAGATCGCCGAGACCTATCGTGTGAACCGCCATACGGTGCGGCGCGCGCTGGCGGCCCTTGCCGAGCGCGGCCTGGTGCGCGCCGAGCGTGGCAGCGGCACCTATGTCGAGGCGCAGAAGCTCGCCTATCCACTGCGCTCGCGTACGCGCTTCTCGGAGATCGTCGGCGCCGGCGGCCGCGAGCCGCGCGGACAGTTGATCGAGGCGTCGGAGGACGTGGCGAGCCGGGAGCTCGCGCGGGAGCTCGGCGTGAAGACCGGGGCGCGGCTGGTCCGGATCGAATCCGTGCGCTTGGCGGACCGCACGCCGATCTGCGTCTCGACGTCCTGGCTATCAGCCGAACTCTTTCCTGATGCGGGCGCGGTATTCGCCGCCACACGCTCGATGACAAAGCTGCTCGCGCATTACGGCGTCCGCGACTACCGCCGCGGCTCGACCCGGATCACCGCCGGCATCGTCGACGCGACCGACGCCGCGCGGCTCGATCTCGCGCTCGGACGCCCGATCCTGGTGGTCGATTCCACCGACCTCGATCCGGACGGCAAGCCGCTGGTGACGAAACGCTCGCGATTTGCGGCGGAGCGGGTGGAGTTCTTGGTGGAATCGTAGGGTGGACAAAGGCGCACTTGCGCCGTGCCCACCCTCTCTCCGAGGTCGCGACAGAAGCGGTGGGCACGCTTTGCTTTGCCCACCCTACGAGAGCAGCCGCTCTATGCCACAGCCCGCCTGCCGATGATGGCAAAGCGCAGCTTGCCGGAGATGAAATCGATCGCGGCGACAGCGACCAGGATCATGAGCACGAGGAACGACACCTTCTGCCATTCCAGCACGCGGATCTGCTCGGCGAGCTGAAGCCCGATGCCGCCGGCACCGACGATGCCGATGATGCTGGCCGAGCGCGTGTTCGATTCGATGAAGTAGAGCACCTGGCCGGCGATGACCGGCAGCACCTGCGGCATCAGGCCGAAGCGGATCTCATGCAAGGCGTTGCCCCCTGACGCCCTGATGCCCTCGACCTGCTTCTTGTCGGCCGCCTCGATCGCCTCCGAAAACAACTTACCGAGCGCGCCGAAGTCCGAGACCATGATCGCGAGCACGCCGGCGAACGGCCCGAGCCCGACGACATTGATCCAGACCAGCGCCCAGATCAGCGTATCGACGCCGCGGATCGAGTCGAGGAAGCGGCGCACCGGAAAGCGGATGATGTTCGGCGGCACGATGTTGCGCGCCGCGAGCAGGGAAACGGGCAGCGCCAGCGTTGCGGCCAGCGTTGTGCCGAGCAGCGCGATCGACAGCGTCTCGCCGAGCGCCTTCAGATAGAGCGGCAACGACGTTCCGGGATCGGGCGGGATCATCATCATGGTGATCCAGCCGAGCTGCTTGAGGCCCGCGATGAACTTCGCCGGTTCGAAGCCGAGATCCTGCAGGCCGAAGATAAAGACGGCGAGCGCGGCCACAATCATCGCCGGCATCGCCAGACGCGCGGCCGCCGGCCGCTCGAAGGCCTCGGGATATTTCGTCCGCAGCGCTGCGGTGTCGGGCTTCTCGAACTGCTTCATGACCGTGCATCCCTGCCGAACAGCCGCGCACGCAACCAGCCAGTCGTGATGTCGATGACGAAGATCGTGAGCACGATCATCAGCAGGATCGCGCTGACGTCGGAGTAGTAGAATTTTCGGATCGCGACCACGAGCTCCTGGCCGACGCCACCGGCACCGACGAAACCCATCACCGAGGATTCGCGGACGTTGATCTCGAAGCGCAGCAGCGCGTAGCTGACATAGCCGGCCGAGACCTGCGGCAGCACGGCAAAGCGCATGCACGAGAGCCAGCTCGCGCCGGTCGAGCGCACGCCTTCGACCGGCTTCATGTCGGCATTCTCTACGATCTCGGCGAACAGCTTGCCGAGCGCGCCGGTTGAGTGAATGGCGATCGCCAGCACGCCGGCCATCGGCCCGAGCCCGAAGGCCATGACGAAGATCAGCGCAAACACGATGCCCGGCACGGTGCGGGCGAATTCGAGCAGGCGGCGAACCGTGAAGCGCAGCCAGGGCGCCGGCGACGTGTTCTCCGCGGCGAAAAAATTCAGGCAGAAGGCACAGACCGCGCCGATCAGCGTGCCGACATAGCTGATCAGCAGCGTCTCACCCAACATCTTCAGCCATTTGCGCCAGCCCCACAGCCATTCACCGACGTCGGTCCAGACGCGCTGGCCATTTTCGAGCGTGAGGATGCGATCGAAATAGCTGACGAAATTGCCGAAATAGGTGAAGAGCGTCCGGACGTTCACCTCGGCCCCGATCGCTGCAATCAGCAGCGCGACGGTGAACAGCGCCGTTCCCAGCAGAAGCCGCAGCCGCTTGCGCGCCACCGCCTGGCCATAAGCGGCATTCAGTGCAGCAAGTTGGTGCTCGGGGAGGATCGAGACCGCGATCGTCATGTGGTTGGGATCACCAGCCGGTCATAAAGAAGAGCCGGGTCGATTGACCCGGCTCCAGTGCGTCGTCCCGAATATCAGGACGCCTTCTTCTTGCGTAGCGCGTCGACGAACTTGATCAGCTCGATCGTGCCATCCCAATCCTTGGTGGTCGCGGGATGAAAACCCTTTTTCTGGCCGTCCGAGAGCCGATCGAACGCAGCCTTGTCCTTGGTGGGCGAGTCGAAGAATGCCTTGGCGATCGCAGCCTTCAGGTCATCGGGGAGGTCGGAGCTATAGGCGTACATCGAAGGGCCAATGATCGGCGCCGACTTGTGAATGATGCGGAAATCGTCCTTCTTCATCGGCGAGCCGTCGGCGTTCTTCAGCATGCCCTTGGTCAGCATCTGCGCCAGGGTGGAATCGTCGTCGCTGGTCCATTGGTTGGCGGCAACATCGACCGTGCCCTGCGCCAAGGCAAGGATCGCATTCTCATGGCTGCCGGTGAAGACGACCTTGCTGAAATACGTGTCGACATCCGCGATGCCCATCTTGTCGAGCTCGAAGCGCGGCACGTTGTTGCCTGAGGTCGAATTCGGATCGACCAGGCCGAGGTTCTTGCCCTTCAGCTCGTCAATGCTCTTGTAGGGGCTGTTCGCCTTGACGAAGAACACCGAATAATAGCCCGTGCCGCCATCCGCGTTCAGATCGCTCGCAAAGGCGTCCGTCTTGACGCCGGTCAGCCGGGCGCGCGCAAACGAGGCCGACCCATAACTTGCGATCTGGATGTTGCCGGCACGCTGACCTTCGATCACGGCGGCGTAGTCATTGGCGATCCGCAGCGTGACCTTTACGCCGAGTTCCTTCGAGAGGTAGGTCATGAACGGAGCCCAGCGTTCGGTGACGCCCGAGGCGTTCTCGGCCGGGACAACGGCAAATGTCAGCTCCGGATATTTCGCTTTCCAGTCTTCGGCAGACGCAGATACGGTGAAGGCCAGCGCGGCGGCGCCGGCAAGTACGATGCGACGAGTGATCATGATACCCTCTTGATCGGTTGGACGCGGTAAACGCAAAAACTTGGGTCGGGGCTCAGGCGGCGGCAGCGCTGCCGAGCGCTGGAACGGCTTCGGGCGCCGGCAGTGGCACGCCACCCATGACTTCGCTGGCTTCGAGATCGTAGAGCTCACGCGCGACGTGCTCGGTGAGCGCCGACGGCGCGCCGTCGAACACCACGCGGCCCGCCGCCATGCCGATCAGACGGTCGCAATAGCTGCGCGCCAGATCGAGCGAATGCAGGTTGCAGATCACGGTGATGCCGAAATGCTTGTTGATGCGCAGCAGCGCATCCATCACGATTTTCGTGTTGCGCGGGTCGAGCGAGGCGATCGGCTCGTCGGCGAGGATGAGATCAGGCTGCTGCACCAGTGCGCGAGCGATCGCGACGCGCTGCTGCTGGCCGCCGGAAAGCTGGTCGGTGCGCTGCGCCGCGAGCGAGGCCATGTCGAACTGCTCGAGCGCCGACATCGCCAGCGCCCTGTCCTCCTCTAGCCAGGCCTGCGTCAGCGAGCGCCAGGCCGGCATCGCGGCAAGGCGGCCCATCAGCACGTTGGTGAGCACGTCGAGGCGGCCGACGAGATTGAACTGCTGGAAGATCATCGCGGCGCGGGCGCGCCATTGCCGCAGCTCCTTGCCGCGCAGCGCGGTGACGTCGACGCCGTCGAACAGGATGCGCCCCTCCGTAGGCGTCACCAGGCGGTTGATGGTCCGCAGCAAGGTCGACTTGCCGGCGCCCGAGCGGCCGATCACGCCGACAAAGCCGCCGGGAGCAACCTCAAACGAAGCACTGTCCACCGCGGCTTTTGTGCCGAAGCGGCACGTCAGACCTTCAAGCACCAGCATGCAGGAGCTCCCAACTAGCTGGGCCCAACCGCTAACGCCGCCGCTTTACATTTGTGTGACAGGGGCAGGGCAGTGCGGCGATGCTACGCACGCCATCCCCCGTCATCTCTTCGTCATGACATCGTCATCAAGGCGCTCGAAGACGAACGCCCCTCTCCCGTTGACGGACGCATCATGGTCGCCAAAGCGCTTTCGGTCCAACCGACCATCGATTCCACGGCCAAGCTTCACGAGATCAAGCTCGGCGCCTATTGCGAGGTCGGCGCGCGCACGATCCTGCACGAGGTGACGATGGGCGACTATTCCTACGTCGTGAACGATTCGCAGATCACCTACACGACGATTGGAAAATTCTGCTCGATCGCAGCGATGACGCGTATCAATCCTGGCAATCACCCGATGCAACGCGCCAGCCAGGCGCATTTCACCTATCGTGCGAGTGCCTACTTTCCGGGCGAGAGCGACGAGGCCGAGTTCTTCGACTGGCGGCGCCAGCATCACGTTTACATCGGTCATGATGTCTGGATCGGCCATGGCGCGATCGTGCTGCCAGGCCGCAATATCGGCACCGGCGCCGTGGTAGCCGCAGGCGCCATCGTCACCAAGGACGTCCCCGCCTACACCATCGTCGCCGGCAATCCGGCCCGTCCGGTCCGACGGCGGTTCTCCGACGAGATCGCCGACCGCCTGGCAAGGCTCGCCTGGTGGGACTGGCATCACGAAAGCTTGCGTGAGGCCTTGCCTGATTTCCGCAAGCTTGGGATTGAAGATTTCCTCGCAAAGTACGAAGCACGGATCGTTGCCAACCAGTCCTCTCCCAGCAAGCGAAGCATCCCCGCGTGACTGAAATTTATCTTGAAGGCGGCCGGGCACTGATCGGCTCGGAGATCGTCGAAACCTCACTCGTCCTGTCCGGGCAGGAAATTGCAGCAATCGATCGCGGCCGCGCACGTGCGCCACTTGCGATCGACGCCCGGAGTCTTTTGGTCTTGCCGGGCATCGTCGACCTGCATGGCGATGCCTTCGAGCGGCAGATGATGCCGCGCCCTGGCGTCGACTTCCCGATCGACGTGGCGCTCGCCGACAGCGACCGGCAGGTGATCAGCAACGGCATCACCACCGTCTTCCACGGCACGACCTGGTCGTGGGAGCCGGGCCTGCGCTCTGGCGACAATGCACGGCGCCTGCTGGTGGCGATCGAACGCTTGCGGCCGCAATTTGCCGCCGATACCCGCTTCCATCTGCGGCACGAGACCTACAATCTCGACGCGGAGGACGAGATCGGCCAATGGCTCGCCGAAGGACGGATCGATCTGTTCGCCTTCAACGATCACATGGCTGCGACCATCCGCGATCTTTCAAAGCCGAACAAGCGCGGCCGCTTGGTTGACCGGACCGGACTGTCCGACACGGCTTTCGAAGAGCTGGTCGGTCGCGTCGCCGCTCGCGCGGCGGACGTCCCGGCGACGACCGCGCGGCTTGCTGCGGCGGCCCGCGCGGCCGAGGTACGGATGCTCTCGCATGACGATTCGACACCGGCGGTGCGCAAGGCGTATCGTGACATGGGCGCCACGATCGCCGAATTTCCGGTCAACGAAGAGACGGCGCGCGCGGCCGCGGAGGCCGGCGACGCCATCATCTACGGCGCGCCCAACGTGGTGCGCGGCGGCAGCCATACTGGCTGGACCAAAGCCTCCGACATGATCGCCAAGGGACTCTGTTCGGTGCTGGCCTCGGACTACTACTATCCGGCGCAACTGCTCGCCGCCTTCCGGCTCGCGGCCGATGGCGTGCTGCCGCTGGCGCAGGCCTGGAAGCTGATCTCGGAAGCTCCGGCAGAGGCCGCGGGCCTGTCCGATCGCGGAACGATCAAGGAAGGACGGCGCGCCGACATCCTGCTGGTCGACGACACCGTGCCGCTGCGGCCGCGGGTGGTCGCGGTGATCGCTGCAGGCAAGCTCGTCCACCTCACCGATGGCTCGCGCCTGCTGGGCTCAGCCGCGGCGCCGCGTGAGGCTGTCGCCGCCGTCTAAACCCGCTATAGCTGAGGCGATGACAGGTTTTCCCCGCTACGCGATCTACTATGCCGCCGATGCCGAGAGCGTGCTATCGCGCTTCGGCGCCGGGCTGCTCGGCTATGATGCCCATGGCGGCCGCGAGTCGCCCTTCCCTGCAGAGGCGCTGCACCTTGCAACCGATTGGCATGACGTCACGGCCGATCCCCGCAAATATGGTTTTCACGGCACGCTGAAGGCGCCGATGGCGCTGGCGGGGGGCAAGACCGAGGCCGAACTGGTAGCGGCGTGCGCAGCGTTCGCTGGCAAGCCGCGGCCGATCCCCGTGATTCGTCCGATCGTGGATTCCATCAGCGGCTTCATTGCGGTGATCCCGGCCGAGCCCGTCGGCGAATTGACACAGCTCGCCGCCGATTGCGTGCGCGATTTCGATGCGTTTCGTGCGCCGCTGACGGCGAACGATCGCGCGAGGCGCAACCCGGATAGGCTGCCCGAGCGGCAGCGCGATTATCTCGATCGCTGGGGCTACCCCTACGTGATGGAAGAATTCCGCTTTCACATGACGCTCACGGGCCGGCTCGATGCGGAGCGGCGTGGGCCGATCGTCGAGATGCTGCGGAAGCGGTTTGCCGAGCTGCGCCTTGTGACGCTCGCCATCGACCGCATCGCGCTGTTCCGACAGGAAAACGCAGCGGCACGCTTTCACATCATCGGAGAGTGGCCATTGGCGACGTAGGGCTCATCGCCAGCTCGCGAGATTGAGTGCGAGCGCGGCTGCGCCAACGAAGATGAGGCTCGCGGCCCAGACCGCGTCCAGATTGAACCAGCTTCGCGACACGAACTTAAGACCGAGATAGCGGTAGACCAGCCACGCAAGGCAACCACCCGCGAAGACCATTGCGACGACGTGCGCAAGCGAAACCAACACCGCCATCGCAAGATTTGCCGTGATGAGGGAGCCGGCTGCTTGGTGGCCGACGTCGAGGTCCGCGACCTGGCATAGCCCGAGATAGATCGGCACCAGCATCAACGCGGCGCCATGGGCAAGAGCGATGGCAAACGACCACAGCGCCAGCTGCGTTGGCGGTATCCGCGCCAGTGCCCGCGGATGGCGCCTGTTGATGAAGCGAAAGATGCCGAAACCAATCACGAGGAGGCTCGCGCCGAGTTGGATCGGACGCTGCCATTCGGCCAGGGTCAGCAACAGCGCGAACGGCAGGAGCACCAGGAATGTCGCCAGCAGATGGCCGGCCGATAGAGCGCCCAGCGCTCCAAACAGCGCAGTCGGGCTTCGTTCCATGAGCCCTGCCGAAACCGCGAGCGGCCATCCCATCCCCGGATTGAGCCCGTGATAGATGCCGCTCGCAATAAGAGCGAGCCAGAGCCAGACAAGTGTCCGGCTCGCCTCTCCCCAATCTAGGCCGACGGATAGCAAAAGGAATCCGTCGAACAGTCGCCGCCCTCAAGTCTGATCTGGTGCGCCCGGTAGCCGTCCGGGAAGCTGACGAAATAGTCGCTCGCGAGTTCGAGGCCGCCGTTGCGACCGACATTGGCCATCACTTCGACGCCGGGAACGCCATCGGGATAGAACTGGTCGTCCCAGGTCGAGTAGAGCGAGTTGGTCCAGTACACCCGCTTGCCGTCGCGGCTGATCTCGACCATCTGCGGGCCACCTGCATATGCCTTGCCGCTCGGATGCGGCGCGCGGCGCACGATGCCTCCGGTGTACACCGAGCCCGCGAGCTTGGGTTTCCGGGGATCGCTGACGTCGTACTGGCGCATCTCGCCGGTGCCCCAGCAGGAGACGTAAAGGAACCTGTCGTCCATCGACAGATCGATGTCGGTCACCAGTGGCGGGACGGCACCAAACCCCTGCAAAAGCGGCGGAAGCTTTTCTTTGGCGGCAGGCTCCGGCGGGATGGTCGCGGTCTTCTCGGCATGGAATTTTCCGCCTTCGCGCCACCAGGTCCAGATCGAGCCTTCCAAATTGGTGGTATCGACCACCACGCCGGCAAAGCCGTACTCACGAACCGGATCGTGCGCGGGCCGCACCTCCAGCGCCATCTGATGGTTCGCACCGAGATCGATGGTCTGGACGTTGCGCCGTGCCCGGAGATCCCAGAAATGGAGCCGGTGGCCATATTTGTTCGACAGCAGATCTTCGGGAACGATGCCGTTCTCGAATTGCGGCGGCAATCCCCACTCGCTCGTCACCATGTAGTCGCGCGGCAGATTCCACCAGAAGTCATAGTGCAGCGTCTGCGGACCGCGATCGATCTCCCAGCGACCGAGCACCTCGAACGTCTCGCAATCCATGATGAAGACGCCGGGAGGCCCGCTCGTGCCGTCCTTGCCGCCGCCGCCGAGCGTGCTGACGTAGATGCCGTCCGGCCCGCAATGGATGGTGTGTGGTCGCGAGTAGCCGGTTTTCTTGAAGACTTCCTCCGGCTCGATGATCTTGAGAATCTTAGCTTGGGTCGGATCGGGCCTGGTGTCGATGATGTAGATGCGCGATGAGCGCAGGCCGGGAATGATGAGATAGCGTCGCTCGATGAACGCATGTCCGGCGAGCGGAGACAATGCGGATGAGCAGGCATTCCATCCAAAGTGATGAAACTCGTCGCCCTTGTTCGGCATCGTCACGGTGTGGACGATCTTGCTATAGGTCGGCGATCCCGGCTTGACGTCGATGACCGCGAGTGCGTCGGGCTTGGAGAAATCCGGGCTGAGCAGCAACGTATAAGCGAAATTTTCGGGCGGCGCTTCCATCGCGAGTCTTGGCGATGCGTGGAAGGTCGGATCTGGCCGCATTGTCATGGCACTGCCTCCCTGTTTGCGTCGGCTTGCGCCAACCTGGCCCGGGATAACGGCATAATGAAGTGCTGACGCGCGATGTCTCGAGGTGCTGCGCGGGCCTGGTTGGCCCGGGAACATTACGTCATCGCACAGTCGCGCGAAACCGGCCGAAGCGCGCCAATCCGACGCTTCGCCCAAACGGCAGGGCTATCGCATAGGGATTCCTACTGTTCCTGCAGCCGCCGCTTCAACAAGCTCGGTGTCGTCCCCGCGCAGGCGGGGACGACAGCGGAATATGTGGCTCGCTACTTCCCCCAGCGCAGCGCCAACGCGTCGCGTTCCTTGGCGAGCTCGAGCAGGCCCGCGCGCGTGGCCGGGTGCAGCGGTTGCAGGGGATGGCGCACGGCGTCGGACTTGATCACGCCGCCGGCCTGCATCATCGCCTTGCAGGCGATCAGGCCGCACTGGCGGTTCTCGTAGTTGATCAGCGGCAGCCAGCGCTCATAGGCGGCCTTCGCCTCCTCGCGCTTGCCAGCGAAATAGGGATCGATGATCTGACGGATGCCGTCGGGATAGCCGCCGCCGGTCATCGCGCCGGTGGCACCGGCGTCGAGATCGGCCATCAGCGTGATGGCTTCCTCGCCGTCCCACGGGCCTTCAATATCCTTGCCGCCCGCCTCGATCAGGCCGCGCAGCTTTGCGGCAGCGCCGGGGACCTCGATCTTGAAATAGCGGATGTTGGAAAACTCCCGTGCCAGCCGGGCCAGCAATTCCACCGACAGCGGCGTGCCCGCGACCGGCGCGTCCTGGATCATGATCGGAATTTCGATCGCCGCCGACAGCACCTTGAAGAATTCGACGATGCCCTTCTCAGGTACGCGGAAGGTCGCGCCGTGATAAGGCGGCATCACCATCACCATGGCGGCGCCGGCGGCCTCCGCCTGCTTGCTGCGCGCCGCGCACACGGCCGAGGAGAAATGGGTGGTGGTGACGATGACGGGGACGCGGCCGGCGACATGCTCCAGCACGGCATGCATCACGGTCTCGCGCTCGGCGTCGGTCAACACGAACTGCTCGGAGAAATTGGCGAGGATGCAGATGCCATTCGAGCCGGCATCGATCATGAAATCGATGCAGCGACGCTGGCCCTCGAGGTCGAGCTCCCCACGCTCGTTGAAGATCGTGGGGGCGACGGGAAAGACGCCCCGATACGGACGCTGGGCTTTGCTTTGGGGCGTGGCCGACATCGAAACTTACTCCCTGGATTTCTTGCCGCGACTTTCTGGTGGGCCGCCCGCAATGCCGCGCGAGCATGGTACCGCTACCATTTAGCGCGGTCGCGCAGCTGCGGCAATGCCGATCGCGGCGGGAACTTCAGATCTGACGAGTCTACGCCGCCCGCACGGCGCCCAGGAAGCCCTCGACCGCCACGCGCAGGCGGTCGGCATCGGCCGACATCTTCTTGACCGACTCCGTCAACACGGTGCCGGCATTGCCGGTCTCGCGGTTGAGGCCGGCGACGCTGCCGATGGTATCGGTCACCTCGCGGGTGCCGAGCGCGGCCTGCTGGAAGTTGCGCGAGATTTCGGTGGTCGCCGCGCGCTGCTCCTCGACGGCCGCAGCGATCGCCGTCATCTTCTCGTCGATGCCGCTGATCGCCCCGCCGATCGACCGGATCGCGGAAACCGCCTGCCCCGTCGCGGACTGGATCTCCGCGACCTGGCGCGAGATTTCCTCGGTCGCGGTCGCCGTCTGCGACGCCAGACTCTTGACCTCGCCGGCGACCACGGCGAAGCCCCGGCCCGCCTCGCCGGCACGCGCCGCCTCGATGGTGGCGTTGAGCGCGAGAAGGTTGGTCTGGCCGGCGATGGCGTGGATCATCTTCACGACCTCGCTGATGCGGCTCGCCGTCTGATCGAGGATCTCGACCGTCGCATTGGTCTGCTCGGCCTGCGCGACCGCCTCGCGCGCCTCGCGCGCACTGGCCTGCACCTGCGCAGAGATCTCGCCGACCGATGCCGACAGCTCCTCGGTCGCGGCCGCAATGGTCTCGAGATTATTGGTGGCCTGCTCGGCCGCGGAGGACACCGCAGCCGTCTGGTTGCTCGACTCCGAGACCAGCGAACGCACACCCGTCGCCGTGGCGTCGAGCTCCCTCGTCGATTCGGCAACGTTATGAATCACCGCCTGCACGGTGTCGTCGAAACGCCGGCAAGCCGCGTCGACCGCGCCCGAGCGGGCGAGTTGCTGGGCTTGCTGCGCCTCGCGCTCCTGACCGAGCCGCTCCGCCGTCGCCGCGCTCTCGCGCAGGCTCTCGAGCGCTGACGCCATGGTGCCGAACTCGTCGGGGTATTTCAACTGCGGCACCGGCGTTGCGTAGTCGCGCGCGCTGATCCGCGCGATCGCGCCCATCAGCGATTGCACCGGCCGCACCAGGCGATTGCGCACCACGAACACGCCGGTCAGGGTCACGGTCAGCGCCGCAAGGAAGGCCAGCGACTGCACCACGAGTTTGGTGAGCGCCGTCTCCTGCACGGCTTCCGCGCGCGCGATCGACTGGTCGAGCGCCTTGTTGGCGACGGCGACGATCGGCCCGAACGGCGACTGGCAGAGCGCATTCCACTCCTGCGCGGCAACGGCTGGACGGCCGCTGCCGTCGAAATTCCTGGTGAGCTGCGAAATCTGCTGCACGACCGAGTCGGTTTTCGCATGCGCCTCCTTGGCTGCCGAGACGAGATCTGCGGTCACATCAGGCGCGGCGAGGAGTTCCTCGATTCCGGTCCAGCCTGCGCCGACGACGCCGTTCCATTGCGCCACGTTCAGCTTCTGGGTCTCGTCGAGCGGCTTGCTGGCGTTCACGTTGGGGCGCAACGCCGAGCACTGGATGCCGTAGCGGTCGCGCACCTGCCAGGCGAGGCGGCGAACCTGGATCATCCGGGCGATGAAAGGATCGTTCATCCAGGCGCGGTTCGAGACCGCGGTGGAGGCGAGGTTCGCAGTGTCGATGGTCTTGGTCACCGCATCGTACCAGGAGTTGGTGCGGTCGATCTTGCGCTCGGCGCGCGGACGCGCGGCTTCCTCGAAGAACAAGCGGAATTGCGGCGCGGCCTCGCTCCAGCGTTGCTTCAGCGTGCTTGCAAGCTCGTCGCGGCGGGCGAACTCGACGGTCTCGACGGCCGCGGCAATCGAATCATAGCCGCCCTGCTCGAGCTTCTCGACCTCACTCAAGCGGGCGCGCGGATCGTCCTCGCCGAGCAGCGCGCTCTGCGCATCGCCGCGGTTGGTCCGCAGCGACAGCACGCCCTGAAAAATGGCCTTGTCGGCGGCAGCGAGCCGCCCGGTCTCAAGGCTGTCCCGATAACGGCCGAAGGCGCCGGCCATCTGGATCGCCGTGCTGGTCAGGGCGCCCACGGCCAGCAGGGCCATCAGCACCAGGAGAAGCGTGCTTACCGATTTCCTAATTATCGTCATTGGCAGGGCGTCCAGTTTCGTGCGGCGGCACTGTGCCGCGCGACCTGCCAACGTTCCGTTAAGGTTCTAATTGAATTGGCTGCAATGCAAATCTGCCGCAACGACTGGTTGGTCTAGACAATGAATCTGGACGAACGGCCGAGGAGGCCGGCGCGCTGCGCCGGCCTCACGCGAGGTCACGCAACCTTGGTGAAATCCGGCGGGCGGCGCTCGGCAAAGGCGGTGAAGGCCTCCCGGGCCTCCGCGGTACGCAGGCGCTGTGCGAACTGCTCGCCTTCGGCCGTCATCTGCGCGACCAGCGCCTCACCGTTTCGCATCAGCCGTTTGGTGGCGATCAGCGCGCCGGCCGGCTGCTTTGCGAGGCGCTGCGCGAGCGCGGCAACCTCGACATCGAGCTTGTCGAGCGCCACGATCCGGTTGGCGAGACCCCATTCGAGCGCGGTATTCGCCGGCACGGCCTCGCCAAGCGCGAACATCTCGTAGGCGCGGACGTGACCGATACGCAGCGGCATCAACAGGCTCGAGGCCGCCTCCGGCACCAACGCCAGGCTGACGAACGGCGTCGACAACAGCGCATTGTCGGCGAGCACGACGAGATCGCAATGCAGGAGCATCGTGGTGCCGACGCCGACCGCGCGGCCCTGGACGGCCGCCACCAGCGGGCGCGTGCAGCGCGCCAGCGACTGGATGAACCTGACGACGTTGCGGCTGCCCTCGGATTTGCCGGTGGCAACCGCGGCGAATTCGCCAACGTCGTTGCCAGCCGTGAACATGTCGCCCTCTCCGCGGATCAAGAGCACGCGGACCGACGGATCGGTCTCGGCGCCCTCGATGGTATCGGCGAGCTTGCCGTACATCGCATCCGTCAGCGCATTCTTCTTATCGGGGCGCGCCAGGGTCAGCGTCAACACGCCATTGGTCATCTCGGTTCGGACATGCTCGGTCATGGAACGGCTCCTCTCATTCGTCTGTTGCTCGTGGAAACTTGGTTTGAACGCTCGCCAGCCAGCGTGCGACGATGTCGATCTCGGCGCTGGAAAATCCTTCCGTCAGCGCCGCGTTGATGTCCGCGGCAGCCGCCTTCGCACGCGCCTCGGCCACACGGCCCTTCGGCGTCAACCAGACGCGCCAAGCGCGACCGTCTTCGCGGTCGGCCCGCCGCTCGACCAGCCTTGCCGCGGCCATCCGGTCGACGAGACCGGAGATGCCCGCCGGCCCAAGATCGAGCGCGGCCCCCGCCTCGCCCATCAGCACGCCGTCCTGTCGGCCGAGGATGAACAGAAGGCCCGCCTGAGATGGCGTCACCTCGCTCTCCGGCTGCGCCGCCATGAAGCGCTGCAGCCGGCGCTGCGCGACGTTCAGGAGGTAGATCAGCCGATGGTGCCTTACGGCTGTCACGCGCGGCGCAATTTATTTCGCATGCGAAATATATAGTCCGACGCAACCGGTCTGTAAAGCGGCCGCGGCGTCAAGCCGGCGCGACGCGACAGCCGTCCAAAAACAAGACCGCGGCGGTGCGGACGCGGCGCTCGATCTCCTTGCGCGACGGCAACGGCACACCGCCATAGATCGCGGCGCGCTGAGGGGCCGAGACGGCCATGCCGATCAGCATGCCCGCGGCCTCCTCGACATTGTCGAGCGCAAGGCGCTCTGTCTTCACCTGGACGCGCAGCCAGCGCGCCAGCGCGGCCGCCGTACGCGCAATGCCGTTGCGGTAGAAGGTCACGGCGAGATCCGGGAACGCGGCGGATTCCTGTAGCACGATGCGCTGCAGTGCGACGACCTCCGGATCGAGCGCGAGCTCGGCGCAGGCGAGCAGCACGGTGGATAGGGCCTCCGCAATGTCGGCGTGATCGATGCCTTTGAGTTGCACGTCGGAAAGCTGCCGGTCGAGCCGATCGGCGACCATGGCCTCGAACAACGCCGCCTTGGCCGGAAACAGCCGATAGAGCGTCTTGGTAGAAATGCCGGCGCGGCGCGCCAGCTCCTCGGTGCTGGTCGCCGCGTAGCCGTTCTCGGCAAAGGCGTGCCGTGCGGCGTCGAAGATGATCTGACGCGTCTCGCTGTCATCGCGCAGTGGCGGCCGTCCGCGGGGGCGGTATTCGCTGGAAGATTTTTCCTGAGCCATGTCTTTACATGATGCCTGTCATTCTATTGACAGTTTTCAAGCTAGTCGTATTTTGGAAATCGTCAAGTTTCCTAATTCAGGGAGCCGCCCATGTCCGTCCACACCAGCCCATCCAAGATCGAAGCCACAGGGGTTCCGGCCAGTCTGCCGCAGAGCCTGCTGCCCGCCGAAACGGCGTCCGCCCCACCCAGAAAGTTCAACCTTCGCAAGCTGTTGCTTGCCGGTGTCGCAGCTGCCGCGCTGGCCGGCGCGAGCTGGTACGGTTACGACTACTGGACGGTCGGCCGCTTCCTCGTCTCCACCGATGACGCCTATGTGAAAGCCGACAACACCACCATCGCGCCGAAGGTCAGCGGCTATCTCGTCCAGGTGCAGGTCGCCGATAACGAGCACGTGAAGGCGGGCCAGGTGCTGGCCCGGATCGACGACCGCGACTTCAAGGTCGCGCTCGACCAGGCCCGCGCCGACGTTGCGGCCGCGAGCGCCACCATCACGAGCAAGGAGGCGCAGCTCGAGGTTCAGCAGGCGGTGATCGCGGCAGCCAAGGCGACGATCGACGTCGACACTGCAACCAAGACCTTCGCGGGCCAGGAGAACAAGCGCTACACGGACCTCGCTGCGACGGGCTACGGCAGCGTGCAGAATGCGCAGCAGGCACAGGCGCGCGATGCCGGCGCAAACGCCGCCATCCAGCGCGACACCGCCAATCTCGCCTCCGCCCTCAAGCAGGTCGATCTGTTGAAGGCCGAGATCGTGCAGGCCAGGGCCGCTCTCGCCCGCGCGGAAGCCGTGCAGCACCAGGCCGAGCTCAATCTTGGCTACACGACACTCGTCTCCCCGATCGACGGCGTGATCGGCAACCGCACACTTCGCGTCGGCCAGTACGTGCAGGCCGGCACGCAGTTGATGTCGATCGTGCCGGCCGATGGCGCCTATGTGGTCGCCAACTTCAAGGAGACCCAGCTCACCAACGTGCATGCCGGCCAGACGGTCGACATCGAGGTCGATATGTTCCCGGGCCAGGTCGTGCATGGCCATGTCGATTCGATCGCGCCCGCGAGCGGTCAGGAGTTCGCGCTGCTGCCGCCCGACAACGCCACCGGCAACTTCACCAAGGTGGTTCAACGCATCCCCGTCAGGATCGCGCTCGACGCCGAGAACGCGCCGTCGATCGCGCTGCGGCCGGGCATGTCGGTGATCCCGACGATTGCGACGCGTTCCAGCGCGCCTGCCGCGCTGGCAGCGACTGCACCCAAGGCAAATCAGACCAAGGCAAATCAGACCAAGACAAATCAGACCACGGCAAACCAGACCTCCGGAGGGTCGCGCCATGTCCAGCAGCCCCTCAATCCCAGCGCCCGCACGCTCGATTCCGGCCGCGACGCCTGATCGCGTCGTCACTGACCCGAATCGCGCCAGCGCCACGATCTGGATCGCCGTCTTCGCGGCGATGATCGGCGCCTTCATGGCGATCCTGAACATCCAGATCACCAACGCCTCGCTGCTCAACATCGAGGGCGGCATCGGCACCGGCGTCGACAACGGCTCCTGGATCTCGACGTCCTATCTGATCGGCGAAATCATCGTCATCCCGCTCACCGACTATTTGTCGCGCGTGTTCTCGTTCCGTAACATCATCCTGAGCTTTGCGACGCTGTTTGCGGCATTCTCCGTCGCCTGCGCCTTCACCCACGACCTGCCCTCGATGATCGCGATGCGCGGCTTGCAGGGCTTCTTCGGCGGCGTGCTGATCCCGATGGCCTTCACGCTCGTCTTCACCAAGCTGCCCAAGGGCCAGCAGCCGATTGGCCTTGCGATGTTCTCGCTCGCGGTGACCTTTGCGCCCGCGATCGGCCCGACCATCGGCGGCTATCTCACCGAGAATTACGGTTGGCAGACCATCTTCTTCGTCAACGTCGTCCCGACCGCGGTCATGGTCACCACGCTGTTCTTCACGCTGGAGCGCCAGCCGCTTCAGCTGGGCCTGCTGCGCGAAGGCGACTGGTTCGGCATCGCCACAATGGCCGTCGGCCTGGCCTCGCTCCAGGCCGTGCTCGAGGAAGGCAACAAGGACGACTGGTTCGGCTCGCCCTTCATCGTGCGACTTGCCATTGTCGCGGCCGTCAGCCTCGCGCTGTTCATCTACAATGAGCTGGTCGTGGAAAAGCCGCTGTTGCGCCTGCGGTTGCTCACGCAATGGAATTTCGGCGTCGGCACGATCGCCTCGGTCTTCCTCGGCTTCGCTCTGTTCGGCTCGGTCTATCTGCTGCCCGCCTATCTCGGCCAGGTGCAGGGCTACAACGCCGAGCAGATCGGCAACGTGCTGGCCTGGACCGGCCTGCCGCAGCTTCTCTTGATTCCGCTGGTGCCGAAGCTGATGCAGCGCTTCGATGCCCGCTATATCGCGACCGTCGGCCTGCTGCTGTTCGCCACGAGCTCCTTCATGAACATCATGATGTCGCTCGATTATGCGGGCGATCAGTTCCTCGCGCCCAACGTCGTGCGAGCGGTCGGCCAGGCGCTGACGCTGGCGCCGCTCTCCGCGCTCAGCCTCGGCAGCGTCGCGCCGCAGGACGCGGCCGCCGCCTCCGGCATCTCCAACATGATGCGCAACCTCGGCGGCGCGATCGGCACCGCCGTGCTCGCGACCATCGTTACCAAGCGCGAGCAATTCCATTCCAACATCATCGGGCAATCCGTGACGCTCGGCCGCGAGGAGGTCCGCGGCCGCATCGCGCAGCTCACGAACTACTTTGTCGCCCATGGCGTGCCGGATCCCAACGCCGCGCATGAGCAGGCCGTCATCGCGCTCGGCAAGCTGGTCAAGCGCCAGGCGCTGGTGATGGGCTTTTCCGACACCTTTGCCGTGATCGGCGTCGTGCTGGTGCTGGCCGCGATCGCGGTGCTGCTGATGCGGCGCGGCAAGGTGGCGGGCGGCCCGGCGCACTAGGCGTCGCCCATCCATTTTTTGAGCGGCCGTCACGCTTGACGGCCGCCATTTTTTATGTTCTTTCTTTGTTCCATTCAAGTTTAAGTTGTAGCACGAGTTAATTTCATGATGAGTGATATGTACAGCGATGGCGGCGGGCCGGCCCAGCTCGTGATTCATGATGATGAAGATACGCCGGAGGAATTCGTAATCGAGCTGCTGCGCCGGGTTTTCGGCAAGTCGGAGCGTGACGCGGTCGCGCTGATGACCCGGATTGAGCGGGAGCAACGAGCAGGTTGCGGCCCCTACCCGCGATCCGTCGCCGATGCCCTTCTCAAATCTGCGCTGCAGCACATTCAATTTGCGGGTCACGGCCTGCGGATCACGCTCGAGCCGGTCAAGACGAGTTGCGAACTTTGCGGCAAGCCCGAGGCGCAGACCGACGTGCGGCTCGGGAGCCGTACGATCTGGTTGTGCAGCGACTGCATGCGTGCGGCAGGCAACACGGGCCATGAGCCGGAAGAAGAGGAGTTCGAATATGCCTGCGAGGTTCTGGACCGGCATTTTACCGGCGTCCCGCTCAGCAAGCTCGTCACCACGGTTCGCCAGTTTCCAGGACACATGCGCGCGGACGTCCAGGCGGCCATCGATCGGCTGCTCGCCTCCGCGATCCGGTTGTTCGGCATCAACGACGAACAACGCTACGAGACGCTGTCGATTGCGAGACTTCTGCGTGACGGCCGCCATGCGCAGGCGATTGCACCGCTGCAATATTTCGATGTCGACGTTGGCGAGAACAATCCGGTCAAGTGCCTCGACAACGGGCTGTGGCTGTGCACGCAGGGCGATCTCCGCTACGCGGTACTGCTCTGCGCGCATCGTGAATACAGCCGTGAGGCCGGAATTCGGATCGAAATCGCCGTACCCTCGGGCATCGCAGGCGCGGCCCTCGTCCAGCGATGCTTCGGCGAGCTGGAGCAGGCGATGCAGGCCGCGCGCACCTATCGCGGCAAAATCCTCTCGCTCGACGCCGACCGCGATTATCGCGGCCGCTCTCGCGGCATCACCGTACACCGCCTGCCGCTGGTCGCACGCGACGAGGTCATCCTGCCGGAGCAGACCCTGCGGCTGCTTGATCGCAACGTCCTGAGATTCGTCGGCACCCGCGATCAATTGCGCCAGCTCGGCCAGTCGACGCGCAAGGGCATTTTGCTGTACGGCCCGCCGGGCACCGGCAAGACGCACACAATCCGCTATCTCGCGACGCATTTGCCCGGGCATACGACCCTGATCATCACCGCCGAGCAAATGGGCCTTCTCGGCGCGTATATGAGCCTGGCGCGGCTCCTCCAGCCCTCGATGGTGGTGATCGAGGATGTCGATCTCATCGCCCGCAACCGCAATGACATGGGTCCGTGCGAGGAATCGCTGCTGAACAGGTTGCTCAACGAGATGGACGGGCTGAAGGAGGATGCAGACATCCTGTTCGTCCTGACCACCAACCGGCCGGAGGACCTCGAAGGTGCGCTTGCCGGCCGGCCCGGCCGCATCGACCAGGCCATCGAAGTGCCTCTCCCCGACGAGATCGGCCGCAGCAGGCTGGTACGACTCTACGGCAAGGGGCTGCCGCTCGATGACGCGATCATCATCGAAGCGGCGCGGCGCAGCGAAGGTACGAGTTGCGCCTTCATCAAGGAATTGATGCGGCGGCTGGCACAGGCGAGCCTGGCGCGTGACGGTGGCCATTCCGTCATCTCAGCCGACATCAATGAGGCGCTCGACGACATGCTGTTCTCCGGCGGTCGCCTCAATGCGCAGCTGCTCGGCGGCGCGCAGGCGATGGCGGCGGGATGATGACCGTTCTCGCCGCTGGAGCATGATCCGGAAAAGTGTGAAGCGGTTTTCCCTCGCGACAAACGCGGAACGCGTTTGCGCGGAGATCATGCTCAAACGAAAATCTAAAGCGCGATGACGATTCATTCCAATCTCATCGCGCTTTAGACTGGTCTAGTACTCCGCCGCGAGATGCCGGGCGATGTCGTCGACCGGAAGCCGCGTCAGGTCCTTGGGCAGTTCGCCGACGATGCGCGCCTTGACGTCCGCATGGAACGCGTCGCGCAGGTCCGCCAATGCGCGTGGCGGTGCAATGACGACGAGCGCCTTCACGTCGCGCTCGCGGACGAGCTGCTCCATCGCGGCTGCGACACGCCGGGCGAAGCGATGCTCCTCGATATCGTGCCAGTCGGTCGGCTGGACCGCCGCCCTTTGCCCTGTCGGCTTGCTGACACGGCCGGGACGATCGGTCCCCTGTTCGCGCGTCGGCGGATTATCATCTGCGAACACGTCCTCGGTTTTCAGGTTCGGCTTCGCGGGATTGCCTTCGTTGCGCAGGAACAGCGCCTTGCAGCCGTCGCCGATGAAGACGAAGGCGCCGTGGGGGATCATCAGGCCGCTCATGTCGACGCTCCAGCTTTCGTTTCGACATTCAACCCTTCATCCGCAAGCGGGTTGATTCAAATCAACGCGAGCCCACCACGGCGAGATGCGTATGCTGTGCTGACCAAGGCGTGAGCACGGGAACTTGTGCCGCCTACTGCGCACAGAAGAAGCTCGCCGACTCCGTCACCGGCCCCGCCTCGTAGTGTGGCCAGGCCGGCCAGCGGCACAGCGGCAGCGCGCGCACAACCGAGAACGCCGGCGCCTCGACCTTCTGCTCGGTGACCTCGAGGTCGCCGGGCGCCTTGCCCTTCTCGACCCAGTCGATCAGCACGCTCAGCATATCGACATTTGCCGGCGCGCCGGAGCCGACATGGTCGACGCCGGGCGCCGTGTAGAGCCTTGCGAACAAATCCGTCGTCGCCGAGCCCATCAAGCGCTCGACGTTCTCGAAATAGCGGATGCCGGCATAGGGGCTCTGCGCATAGTCGGCCATATGCTCGAGCATGATCAGGCGGCCGCCATGCATGCGAAAGCGGCGGAGGTCGGGATTGGTCGAATCCATCAGTTGGGAGACTTCGAGCAAACGCGCGCTGTGGTCTTCGGGCTTGTAGGTGGTGACGTCGAGCTTGGGGTCGCGTGCAAAGACATATTGAATTGTACCTGCGCCATAGATCCAGGCGATGCCGTTGTTCGGCGCCGGCGGCTGCGCGGGCGCCGCGGTCCCAAGCCACCACGCCGTCCATCCACCGGTCGGGCCGCCGGATGACGTATCCTCGCCCGACACGCCCCAGCCCGGATAATCATCGAGGCCGTTGGCGAGTGGAAACGGGAATTTGTAAGCGTCGTGCAGGGTGTCGATCGCCTTGATCTGCGCGTCGGTGAGGCATCGGTCGTCACTCTGGCCGCTCGCACAGCGCAGCTTCTGAGGCTTGAAGATCGATTTGCAGCCGACAGGATCCTGCACCAGCGCATCGTCGGTGCCGTCGGCCTTGTCGCAGGCGGCGCGCACCGCGTCACCCACGAGCTTCACCTGGGCCGGCCTGATCCAGCCGTCGCCCATGGTCGCCAGCCCGGACCGGGTGCCGGCGTGCTGCAAGCCGACCCAGTTGATCACCGGCACGCGCGAAAAAATGCCGTCGAAATCCTCGGGGTAGCGCTGCGCCATGGTCAGTCCTTCGCGGCCGCCCTCGGACGAGCCCATGAAGTACATCTTCTCAGGTCTCTTGCCGTAGGCGCGCTCCATCAGGGTGACGGCTGCGTCGCGCACCTTCTTGTAGGCACGATGGGAAAAGTTCTCGAACGCCTCGTCATTGAGCGCGAAGGCCTGAGGCGGCTCGCCCGGCCTGGTCTCATGGCCGGAATCGGTGCCATAGGTAACGAAGCCGCGCGCGAGAGGCGATGGCTTGTCGAAGGGATAGGACGGCGGCAGCGCAAGGCCGGTGATCAGAACGCCGTTGAATCCGCCGCCGCCATATTGCAGCGAGCGCCCGCTCCATTCGACCGGCAGGTTGACCTGGAACTTGATCGGCGGCGCTTTTGGGTCTGTTGGCTCGATGTGAGCGAGCACCTTGCAGAAAGCTGGACTAGCCGGGGTGACACGTCCCGACGGTGTCGGTCCGCGTTCGGCGACGGCGAGCGGCGACGGCGCCTGGATCGCCGCGGAGTCGATCTTGATGGCACCGGCGTCCGAAGCGAGGCCCCTGCAGACGTTGTCGGCATCCTCGGCCAGCGTCAGCGCGGATGCGCCGTCGACATGAGCCATGGCCATCAGCAGGCTCGCGGCGCAGACATGCATATTGATCTGAGAACGCGTCATCGTTTCCACCCGGATCTCTTGTTATCACGGCAAGCGTCGCATTGAACGCAGCGCGCGGGCGTCCGTCAATCGCGAGCGCGGGATTGCCCACGGTCAGAACGACCCCACGACGCTGCCGAGCGCGATGACGATGACCAACGCCAGCAGCGACGAGACGATGCCGACCATCACGATATCCCGGTAGCTCTCGCGGTGGGTCAGTCCGCAGATCGCGAGCAGGCTGACCACCGCGCCGTTGTGCGGCAGGATGTCCAGCGTTCCCGAGCCGATCACCGCCACGCGATGCATCAGCGCGAGGTCAACGCCGGCCTTTGCGGCGATCTCCACATAGGTCTGGCCGAGCGCGTCGAGCGCAATCGTGAGGCCGCCGGATGCCGAGCCGGTCAGCGCGGCCAGAATGTTGGTGGCGACCGCGAGCGACACCAGCGGTCCGCCCTCGATCGCGAGCACCCAGTCGCGCACTGTCCCGAAAGCCGGCAGCGCGGCGATCACCGCGCCGAATCCGACCAGGCTTGCAACGCTCAGCGCCGGCAGGACGGACGCATTCGCGCCGGCATCCATCGTCTGCCGCAACGACGCGAGCCTCGTCCAGTTCATGGCAATGGCCACGACGATCGCGACCGCAAGCGCAACCGAGACAGACCATACGCCGGCGACGGCGGACAAGGACGTGCCGCCCCAACGCGGCTCACCCAGATAGGAGAAATCCAGCCGCGGCAACACCACTAGCGACATCACGAGATTGACGGCAACGACGACGATGAGCGGCACGACCGCGCTCAGCACCGGCGAGGGGGCCTCGCTGCGACGTCCATGGCGGATCTCCGCCGGATCGAATTCGCGGGCGAGCGTGGCGCGCTCGCGCAGCAATTCATCGTCAACGACGTCCTCGGCCGCCTCTTGCGTGTCTGCGCCAAAACCTTCGCCGGCGCGGCGGGCCGCGGCCTCCGCCCGCTGCAGCCACCACAAGCCCGTGCCGAGCATGATGAGGGAAGCGATGATGCCGAGCCCGGGTGCGGCGAACGGCGTCGTGCCGAAGAACGGCATCGGGATCGCGTTCTGGATCGACGGCGTGCCCGGCAGCGCCGACATGGTGAAGCTCGACGTTCCCAGCACGATCGCCGCTGGGATCAAACGGCGTGGAATCCCGGCGGCTCGAAACAGCGACTGCGCCATCGGCGCAATGACGAAGAAGGCGACGAACAGGCTGACGCCGCCATAGGTGACCAGCGCTCCTGCCAGCACGACAGCGAGGATCACGCGGCGTTCGCCGAGTCGCTGCGCCATGAAGGCGGCGACCGCCGTCACCGCGCCGCTATCGTCCATCAGCTTGCCGAAGACGGCGCCGAGCAAAAAGATCGGAAAGAACTGCGCAAGGAAGCCCGCGGCGCTCGCCATGAACACCTGCGTCAGGTTGGCGAGCAGCGGCTCGCCGCCGAATGCTGCGGCGACGAGCGCCGCGAACGGGGCAAGCAGCAGGACACTCCAACCGCGGAAAGCCAGCACCACGAGCAGGCCGAGCCCGACGAGAATGCCGAGAAGCCCCACGTCTCAGCACTCCGCCAGGAGAACATCGAGATCGGCGGTCGAGCGCCGGCCGACGTCCTCGCGGTGACGTTCGAGGAATTCGCTTGCAGCCAGCCGGCCCTCGGCGCGGAGCATCGAGACGAACTCCCATTCCGCATTCAGCTTGGAGGAGGCGCCGAACTTCGTCAGGATGTCGCTCTTGATCCGGTGCGTCCGCATCCGCGCCCAGCGCGCACCCTCGCCGCTTCCGGGATCGGCGGCCTGACGGAGCAGCGCGATCATGCGCAATTCCTTCATCAGCGGCGAGTTGAACGAAATCTCGTTGAGACGGTTGAGGATCTCCGCTGCGCTGCGCGGGTCTTCCGGCCGTTCCGTCGGATTGATCTGCACCAGGATGGTATCGCAGGCCTCGCTTTCACGGACCAGTGGCGTGATCGTCGGATTCCCGGCGAAGCCGCCATCCCAATAGGGCTCGCCGTCGATCTCGATGGCGCGAAACATGGTCGGAAGGCACGCCGAGGCCAGGAGAACGTCGGCCGTGATCTCCGCGTTGCGAAAGATCCGGCCCCGGCCGGTGCGCACCCGCGTCGCCGTGATGAACAGCTTGATCTCGGAACGCGCGAGGCGTTCGAAATCGATGCTCTCGGCGAGGACCTTGCGCAGAGGATTGTAATCGACCGGGAGGTCGTAGGGCGAGAACAACCGCGACATCAGGTCGGTGAAGACATAGGCCGGCGAGGTGTCTAGCGTCCAGCGTCCCATCAGGCGATCGAGCGGCGAGCGCTGCAGCGGGCTGAATGCCGCGGCGCGCGAAACGCGGCGCCAGTATTGATCCAGCGCCTCGCGCGCGCCCTCGGCGCCGCCTGCCGTCCATCCGTCGGCCAGCACCGCGGCGTTCATCGCTCCGGCGGAGGTCCCGGAGATCGCGACGACATCAAGCCATGTCTCTTCGAGAAGCCGATCGAGCACGCCCCAGGTGAACGCGCCGTGCGAGCCTCCGCCTTGAAGTGCAAGGTCGATCGGTATGAGGTCTCGGGCCATCGTGTCCGCACTCACGCAACTTAAGCTCAAGTTCGATGAGACTTTAGACGGGACTTGTTAGATGAGACTTGCCTTCAGCGCCCAGGTAACCACAGGTAGTGTAGAAAGTGAAAGGCGGGCCACGCAACAGCGCAGCCCGCCCGGACGCGTCACAGCGTCGTGATGCGAAAAGCCGCCAGTTCGGGCGCGCGTCAGTGTTCGAACACCAGCCGCGCGCCGATCGTGCCGTCGAGCCCACGGATCTGCTGGAGCAGCTCGTTCGAATCCTGGCCGCCAAGATCGGCATCGAGCACGACGTAGCCGAGCTCGCCATGCGTCTCCAGATACTGCGCGGCGATGTTGACGTCCCGCTGCAAGAACACCTCGTTCAACCGGCGCAGCATGCCCGGCACGTTGCGGTGAACGTGACTGAAGCGGACACCTGTGGGGCGAAGGTGGAGCTGCACCTCCGGGAAGTTGACCGCGCCCATGGTCGAGCCGGTGACGTAATAGTCGACGAGCTTGCGGGCTACCTCGCCGCCGATCCGCTCCTGCGCCTCTTCCGTGGAGCCACCGATATGCGGCGTGAGGATCACGTTGGTGAGACCCTGCAGCGGGCTTTTGAAGCGATCGGCGTTCGAGGAGGGCTCGACCGGGAAAACGTCGACGGCGGCGCCGGCGAGGTGCTCATCGCGCAACGCGCGCGCCAGTGCATCGAGATCGACGACGGTGCCGCGGCTGTTGTTGATCAGGAACGAGCCCGGCTTCATCAGCCGCAGCTCGCGCTCGCCGATCATGCCGGCGGTCTCCGGCGTTTCCGGCACATGCAGGCTGACCACGTCGCTCTGGGCCAGGAGGTCCTCGAGCTTCTCGACCGGCTCGGTGTTGCCGTGACGCAGCTTGTCTGTGCGGTCGAAGAAGATCACCCGCATGCCCATGGCTTCGGCAAGCGTGGAGAGCTGCGAGCCGATATTGCCATAGCCGATGATGCCGAGCGTGCGGCCCCGCACCTCGCGGCTGCCAGCCGCGGATTTATCCCAGCCGCCGTCATGCGCCGCGACCGAGCGCGAAAAGATCTGCCGCAGCAGCATCACGATCTCGCCGATGACGAGCTCGGCGACGCTGCGCGTGTTGGAGAACGGCGCATTGAAGACGGGAATGCCGCGCTTGCGGGCAGCGAGCAGATCGACCTGATTGGTGCCGACGCTGAAGCAGCCGACCGCGAGAAGCTGGTCGGCGGAGGCGAGCACATCCTCGGTAAGCTGGGTGCGCGAGCGGATGCCGAGCAGCGATACACCCTTCACGGCTTGCCGCAGTGCCTCGCCGTCGAGCGCCTTGGTCAGCCGCTCGACATTGGTGAAGCGGGCGCCCTTGAACAGGTCCACTGCGCTGTCATTGACGCCTTCAAGCAACAGGGCTTTCGCTGTCCTCTCAGGGGTCGGGGCTGTAGCTGGCATGGAATCTCCGTGGGTATCACCTTCGCGCGCGGCTTAGTCGCCGGCGAGGCTGAAGACAATATGATTCTCGCGTGGACACGGGAAGGCGGGGCATCTTGGCCTCTCGCCAGGCCCGCCTCACCCGCTCAGATCACGTAAAATCCGTGCGTCGCGTCGCGGCGGAGCTGCTCGACGAGGCCGTATTCCCAGTCGAGATAGGCCTGCATCGCACTTTCCGCGACATCGGTGCCCTCGTAGGGACGCCGGTACCGGTGCGCAGGATCGGGCTTGGGCAATACCTGCGGCGGTCCCACTTCGAGCGCGCCGTCATAGCCGCCCTCGAGCACGTAGACCTCCCAGCCCATCTGCGCAAGCCAGGACGCCGTCATGTCGGCGCGCACGCCTTTGTCGTCGGTCAGAAGGATGCGCGCGCCGCGCACGGGCGCCGCCATGTCGATCTCCTGAACGAGCTGGCCGCCGGCATAATGGCGGAAGCCTGCGAGATGACCACTCGCATAGTCCTCGGCGTCACGCACATCGAAGCGATACAGCGTCCGATGCGGTTGCGCAGCGAGCGATGCCGCCTCGCCCGCGCCGATGTGGCGAACGCCGGCACGATAGGCGACGTCGCGGGCATTGGCCGCGGCGCCCTCAAACGCTCCGACCGCACCACGCCGCCCGGCGCCGTGCTCGAGCGAGTGCTTGGCAAGAGTCCAGCCGATCGTGCCGTTGCGCAGCGCACGCACTTGATTCGGGATGCCCGCATTGATCAGCGACTGTGTGCCGATGATCGAGCGCGTGCGGCCGGCGCAATTGACGATGATGGTGGTGTCTGGATCGGGGGCCGCGCGGCCCGCGCGCAGCACGAGCTCGGCGCCGGGCACGCTGACCGAGCCCGGGATGTTCATGGTTGCATATTCGTCGAAGCGGCGAACATCCAGGATCGCGACATTGGCCTTGTCGGTAATCAGGCTTGCGACCTCGTCGGCGCTAAGCGAGGGCGTGTGACGGCGCGCCTCGACAAGCTCGCCAAAGGCCTTGGCATAGGAATTCACATCCTCGAACACTTCGTAACCGGCCGCGCGCCACGCATTGAGGCCGCCGTCGAGCGCGCGAAGATTTGTGTAGTCGAGCGCCCGCAGCCGTTCGGCGCCCGTCCCGACCAGACCCTCGCCGTCATCATAGAGAACGATACCTGCATCCTTGCGCGGCAGCCTCGCCTCGGCTTCGATCGCGATGCGCCCCGCCGCCATGTTGGCGGCAAACAGGGGATGACCCGTGGCAAACGCCGCCTCATGCCTGAGATCGAGCAGCGCAACCTCCTCGCGCAGCAGCAGCGCGCGACGGATATCGGCAGGGGTGACGGTGGGAAGCTTCATGGAGCGGCGGATCCTCGCGAGAATAAGTCTGCCGCTTTTGGACCATTGCCGCGGCCTTGGCTAGCCGCTCCGCGAACGCGAGAAAGGTTCGCGGACGTCACGCGATCGCGGGACTCACCAGCGCGTCGATCTTCGCCTTCAGCGGCTTGCCGTCGGAGAGGCCGCGGAGCGGCGGGCGCACGCGCAGCCAGCCGGGATCGGCGGTCTGTGCTGCGAGAATGGCTTTCAGCGTCGCCGCGAACGAAGGCGTGTTGACGACGATATCGATAGCCGCCTGCATGCGTGCTTCGACGTCCTTGCCATCGACCATGTCCTTGACGAGGTCGGGCACGATGTTGGCCATGCCGCAGATGGTGCCGGCGCCGCCCGCCGCGATGGCGCGGGTGATGTCGGCTTCATTGCCGACGGTGATGGCGAGTTCGGGCGCAGCAGCACGAAACGCCTGGAATTGCTTGAAGTCGCCGCTGGAGTCTTTCAGTCCCGCAACGAGCTTGCCGTAGCGCTTGCGCAAGTTCGCCGCGACTTGCGTCGGCACGGCGACGCCGGAGACCTGCGGGATGTGGTAGAGGTAGGCGCGCAGGCGATCGTCGGCGACGCCATCGAAGATCGCGGCGAAGGCATCCTCGAGGCCCTCGGACGTGACGTTGCGATCGAAATAGGGCGGCAGGTACAGCACATGGTTCACGCCGAGGCTCAGCATCGAACGCGTCAAGGTGATGCTGTCGCTGATCGCGGGAAAGCCGCCGCCGACACCGATGCGATCTGCGGCGATGCCGGCCTTGAGCAAGGCCTCCACGGTCGCGACCCGCTCTGCAACGTTGAATGAGGTGCCTTCGCCGGTGGTGCCGAACACCACGACGCCGTCGACGCCCGTCTTGAAGAGCCGAAGCGCATGATCCGCCAACCGGCCGGGGTCAGCGGCTCCCTCGGCCGTCAGCGGCGTCGGCGTGGCGACCCAGAACCCGCGAATTGCGTCCGTCATGACCTGTCCTCTGCAAGAGCAATCGTTCTAAAGCTTTGATCAGGCTTGCACTTCCTGAAAAGTGCGGAACCTGCTTGGCGTTCCCATTTACTTCTTGTACCTTACATACAACACCACTGCAATTCCGCGGTGAAGCGGGTCGCGCCGCCAAAAATGCATGGGCAGGCGCCGACCCGCGACGTACCCCGGCAACACACGTACCCCGGCAACAAGAGGCTCCGCATCGACATGACGACGCTACTCGAAGGCTCCGAGGGCATGTTGCGCGATCTGCGCGACCGGCTCGGCCCGCAAGCCGTGCTGATCGGCAACGAGGTGCCCGCGCGTAATTGCAACGACTGGAGCGCGAGCCTGCCGCAGACGCCGCTTGCGGTGATCCGGCCGATGGATGCGGCCGGCGTCGCCGCGGCGATTGCGACCTGCCGCAAGGCAAGTCTGCCGTTCGTGCCGCAGGGCGGATTGACCGGCCTGTGCCGCGGCGCGGCGCCCGAGCCCGGCTGGGTCGCGATCTCGCTGGAACGCATGACCGGCATCGAGGAGATCGATCGCGCTTCCGCGACCATGACAGTGAAGGCCGGCACGCCGCTGGAGACGATCCAGAAGGCGGCCGATGAGGCCGGCGTCTTCTTTCCACTCGATCTGGGCTCGCGCGGCTCCTGCGCGATCGGCGGCAATCTCTCCACCAACGCCGGCGGCAATCGCGTGATCCGCTACGGCATGACGCGCGAGTTGGTGCTCGGACTCGAGGTCGTGCTGCCGGATGGCACCATCATCACGAGTCTCAACAAGCTGATGAAGAACAATGCCGGCTACGACCTGAAGCATCTCTTCATCGGCTCGGAGGGCACGCTCGGCATCATCACGCGCGTGGTGCTGCGGCTGTTTCCAAAACCGCGCTCGACCATGGCCGCGCTGTGCGCCCTGGAGAATTATGCCGCTGTGGTCGACCTGCTCGCTGCCGCGCGCTCCGGCCTCGGCCCGCTGCTGTCGGCCTTCGAGGTGATGTGGCCGGATTATTGGGAGGTGATCACCGCGCGCGCCGGCGTCAAACCGCCGGTCGCTGCCGGACGCGGGCTCTACGTACTGGTGGAAGCGCAGGGCACCGACGAGAGCATCGATGCGCCGCGTTTCCAGGCCTGGCTAGAAGAGCTGATGGAGCGCGGCCTGCTCGCGGACGCCGCCGTCGCGCAATCGCTGGCGCAGACGCAGAAATTCTGGGCGGTGCGCGACATCTGCGCCGAGTTCGGCCAGGTGCTGGGGCCGCACATCTCCTACGACATTGGCCTTGCGGTGGCCCGGATGGACGAGTTCGTCACGCGCTGCAAGGCCGCGCTCGCCGAAGGCATCAAGGGCTGCGAGAGCGTCTATTACGGTCATATCGGCGACGGCAATCTGCACCTGGTATCCTGGGTGACGGGTCTGCCGACCGAGCGTCAGCCGAAGGACGCGATGGATGCGATCATCTATGGCCTGGTGCGCGAGATGGGCGGCAGCGTCTCCGCCGAGCACGGCATCGGCACGCTGAAGAAGCAGTGGCTCGGGCATGCCCGCAGCGAAGCCGAGATCGCGCTGATGCGCACGCTGAAGGCCGCGCTCGATCCCGCTCATCTGCTCAATCCCGGCAAGGTCATCTGAATCCCGATGAAGTCGCTGAAGCTCGATACGCCGAAATCGCTGGCGCAGCGTGTGATGCTGCGGCTGCGCCAGGGCATCATCGACGGCGAGTTCGCACTCGGCGCGGCGATTTCCGAGGAGAGGGTCGCGCAATCCTTCGGTGTCAGCCGCACGCCGGTGCGCGAGGCGATGGGCCAGTTGCAGGCGCAGGGCCTCGTGGTGATCCGGCCGCAAGTCGGCAGCTTCGTCTTTACCCCGAGCGCGGAGGACATCACGGCGCTCTGCACGTTCCGGATCGCGATCGAGCCCAAGGCCGCCGAACTTGCCTTCGCCCACGACCGTGCCGGTGCGGTCGCGGCGATGGAGCAGGCCATTGCCGCGATGGAGGAGGCGCTCACGGCCAAGGACAACGTTGCCTATGGACGCGCTGACAGCGCGATCCATGATGCGTTGTTCGCCCATTGCGGCAATCGCTATCTCCAGGAGTCCTATCAGCTCGTTTCCGGGCGCGTCGCAACGCTGCGCACCAATCTGAGCGCGCCGATTGACGTGCAGACGCCGGCCTCGTTCGAAGAGCATTACAAATTGTTGGGCCTGTTCGAACGCGGCGACTTCGACGGTTTCGCGCAATTGATGACGACCCACATCACCAATTCGGGCCTGACCTATGCCCGTGCCTTGCAAGTCGCCTGATCCTCATCGTGCGCGTGCCGGATTCAATCGACGGATTTGGCGTGGCGTCCTCCGGATCTGGCGCCGTGCGAGCTCCTGGCCACTCGTGTGATACAGGTCAGGAACTGGCCGGCGATTGAAGCCTCATCTCAAGCGCGGGCGTTGCAGGCGGGCTCACTCCGCTCGCTCGCCTGCGCCAGGCGCCGGTGCCTGCGCCGCGACAGATAGAGCAGCACTCCCGTGACCGCGAATAGCGGCATCAGGCCAGCGGCCAGCATGAAGGCGAGCCTGCCGGGCCAGCCCAGAATAGCGCCGCGGTGAATGTCGAGAATGCCGGCGATGGTCCGCTCGCCGAGCGTCTTGTTTGCGTAGATATCCGCAGATACGAGCTGGCCGGTGGCGGCATCGATACGGAATTCGTCGCGCACGCCTTCGAGCGTGGTTTCCGTGGGCCACGACCGGATGCGCATGACGGTGCCGCCACCAGCCGGCAACGTCAATTGCGCCCTCGCGAACGAGCCGCCCTGCTCGCGCAGGAACGTCGACCACGCGCGGTCGAATCCGGGCGGCTCCGCCGCCTCGCGCGCCGGCTTCGGCTGCATCCGCGCGGCGGCAGTCGATGGGCGCGACAACAGCCAGAGGACGCCATCCTTGTACCAATCGAACGAGTACCAGAGCCCGGTCAACGTCATCACCAGATAGATCGGCAGCACCCAGGTGCCGATGACCGCGTGCAGCGACCGGTGCAGGCCGCGACCACGCAAGGCCAGATTGGGCTTGAGCCACATCTTCACACTGCCGGCACGCTGCGGCCAGCGCAGCACGAAGCCGGAGACCAGCAGCGCGATCAGGCCGAACGCCGCGATTCCGGTGATCTGCCGGCCATAGCCCTTGCTATCGCCGGGCAGCAGCAGCCAGCGATGCAGCCTCCGGACGGTTGCGAAGAACTCCTCGCCGCGCGGCATCCCGAGCACGCGCGCGTCATAGGGATCGACATAGAGCGAGGACGGCCGCGCGCCCTGCTCTTCGCGGGCGAAACGGACGTGCACGGCCGTGGACGCATCGCGGGTCATCATGAGGGCCGAGACCTTGCCGAGCTCCTGCGTGGCCTTCAGTCTCGCGACGAGCTGATCCGGCGCAAGCACCGGCGAAGGGCGGGGCGCGACATGCATGATCCCGGCATTGAGGCTGTCGAGGATCTCGTCCTCGAAGCTCATGATCGCGCCGGTAATTCCGATCACCGCCAGCACAAGCGCGATCGTGAGGCCCAGGATGGAGTGGACGTCGAGCAGGACAGATTTGATCCGCCGCGCACCCATCATTCAGAACTTCACGGTTGCCGAAAGGGACACGCGCCGCGCGTCGCCGATCGCGACTTTGAGAGTATCGACAGCCGATGGATAGTAGACGGTGTCGAACAGGTTCTTGACGTTGAGCTGGTAGATCACAGGCAGCTTTTCGTAGCGCGTCTCGTAGGTCGCAAACACGTCCGCGACGACGTAGGACGGCAGCACGAAGGTGTTGGCGGAATCACCGGGACGATCGCCGACATAGCGCGCACCGCCGCCGAGGCGGAGCCGGCCCGGCAGCGCAGTGCCGAAATCGTAGACCAGATAGAGCGAGGCGGTATTGAGCGCGACGTTCTGCAATTGCTTGCCGTAGTAGGTCGGGTCGTCGGCCACGCGCGCGTCGGTGTAGCCATAGCTTCCGATCATGCTCCAGTGGTCGGTCAGCCGCCCGGTGACGTCGACCTCGACGCCGCGCGAGCGGACTTTTCCGGCAGCGCGATACTCGGTGACGCCGGTTGCGGCATTGAGCTGCGAGACCAGCACGTTCCGCTTGTCGATGTCGTACATCGCCGCGGTGCCCGAGAGGCGCTGGTTGAGATCGAACTTGATGCCGGTCTCATACTGGGTGCCTTGCTCGGGTGCGAGGTTCGAGCCGACGACCACGCCGCCGGTGAGCGGTGCAATCGTCGAGGTCGGCTTCAGGGATTCCGTGTAGCTTGCATAAAGCGAGACCTGTTCGGTGAGCTTGAGGATCGCGCCGCCGAGCGGCAGGGCCTTGTCGCCACTGAGATTCGTGTTGGTCACGAACGGACGCGCCTTGCCTGCGAGCTGCTCGTATTCCATCCAGCGAACGCCGCCGACCAAGGCGAGGCGGTCGGTGAGATGCAACGTGTCCTGGAAAAACAGCGCGCGCTCGCCGAGCTTGTCGGTCTGGTCGCTGTCGGCGGCGGACACCGTTGTGCCCGGCCCGATCAGCCCGTAGACGGGATCATAGATGTTGAACACGCTGGGCAGCGTCTTCCGCAGCAGATCCTGGCGGTAGATCGTACGATACTGCGCGTCGCCGCCGAACAGCACCTCGTTGCGCATCTCCCCTAACCAGAACACACCCTGCAAATAGGAGGTGCCGTAGCTGATGTTGCTGAGCGCGCCCAACGTGCCGTCATTGCTGCGCGACTCGATGCCCGTAACCGGATTCACCGCGGTAATGCGGAGCTGATAGGCGCCGTAGGATTCGGTGTTGTAGCCGTAGCCCGCGTAGAGCTTCCAATCCTGGTTGAAGCGGTGCTCCACAGAAGCCTGCACCAGATCGGACGTGCCCCACATGTTGTTGTAGGGCTCGTCCAGCCGGCGCGTCGCCGGGATCGCGAGTGGCTTCTTGGTGCGGGAATCGATCGCCGTGCCGCGATCGAAGGGATAGAGGAAGTCGCGGTGCTCGTAGTTGAGCTGGACCGTGGTGTCCTTGCCGTACCAGGCGAGCGACGGCGCGATCAGCGTTTCCTTGTGCGTACCGAAATTGCGCCAATAATCCTCGCCGACGCCGTAGGCGATGAATCGGTAGGCGAGCCCATCCTTGCCGATCGGACCCGTGATGTCGAACAGCGCATCGCCGCCGCTGCGTCCGCCATAGGTCGAGCCGAGCAGGGTGACGGAGCCGTGCTGATAGAGCTCGGGACGCTTGCTGATGGTGTTGACGATGCCGCCGGGATCCATGATGCCGTAGATCAGCGACGCCGGGCCCTTCAGCACTTCGACGCTTTCCACCGCGGCGTTGAGGCCGCGGCCTTGCACCAGCGGCATGCCGTTGCGCATGACCGAGCCGTCGCGGTTATCGCCAAAACCGCGGCGGATGATGGCGTCCTGGGTGCCGGCGAGCGTGTTGGTTTGCGTGATGCCGGAGACGTTGGCGAGCGCATCGTCGAGATTGCGCGGCAACTGGTCCTTCAAGACCTGCTCGGGCACCACGTTGACGGACTGCGACGTATCAAGCGGCGAGGCGCCCGTGCGCAGCGTGCTCGAGTTCGGCATCGCGCGATAACCGAGCTTGGCTTCATTCAGGACTGCCGCGGCAGCGGCCGCGCGCTCCGACGGCGAAGCTTCCATCGGCTTCGGATTGCGATCGCGTTGCCACGCGGTAGCCTGCGTGCGACGCGCCGATGTCGTAGCCGCATTCACCTTCGGCCGCTTTGTCGGCGCCTCCACCGTCACCGGCGGCAGCGCCGACTGCGCCTCTGCGATCCCTGTGGAGGAGGAATAATCGGCGAGCAGGACGACTGCTCCGAGGAGAACACGCGCACGACTCCTGCCGGCACGGTTTCGATGGCCGCGGACGCGCTGGCCATCAGCATTGGCACGCACTTTCGAGTCACTTCCAAGTCAGAGAATTGCATTCACGCAAGCGCGTCTAGCAGAGCCCGCGCAGCCCGCGCGACTTGAATAGCTCTAAGATCGAGTGGTTCTAAATCGGAGCGCGCGTTGCGCGGCGCAGTGCGCGATCAAGCCTGCTCTTCCCTCACCATGTCGATGAAAGCGCGAAGCGGCCGAGGCATGCGGCGGCGACTGGGGTAATAGAGCGAGGGGCCGGCGAACATGGGCTGCCAGTCGCACAGCACGGCCTTGAGGCGGCCAGCAGCAATATCGGGCGCGGCGTAAGGCTCGAACACGCAGGCCAGGCCAAAGCCTTCGAGGCAGGCGTCGAGGATGAGCTCCTGGTCGTCGAGAACCAGCGGACCTTCTGGGATGAATTCCAGCTCGTCGCCATCCTTTTCCAATGGCCAGGCAAAGAGGCCGCCGCCGGGAAAGCGCTGGCAGATACCCATGTGCCCCTTCAGGTCGGCAGGGACGCGCGGAATGGCGCGGGTGGCGAAATAGTCCGGGCTGCCGACCAGCGAGAAACGCATGGGACCAGACAAGGCAATCGCGATCATGTCGCGCGGCAGCTTCTCGTCGAAGCGAACCCCGGCATCGAACCCGGCGGCCACGATGTCGGTGAGCGCGTCATCGGACGCAAGCTCCACGCTCACGCGGGGATAGCGGCGCAGGAAGCGCTTGAGCGGAGGCAGCAGAATGAGCCGCGAGACGGAACGTGGTGCATTGATCCGGAGGCTGCCGGACGGGCCATGAGCAAAGGAGGCCGCCTCGTTCACCGCGGTTTCGATCGCTGCGAGCGCCGGATCGAGCTTGGCAAGCAGCTTCTGGCCGGCTTCCGTCAACGCCAAGGCGCGGGTCGTGCGGTTGAGAAGCCGGACGCCCATTCGCTCCTCGAGGGCGCGCATGCCGTGGCTCAGAGCGGACGGGGACACGTTCAGTTCGCTGGCTGCGCGCCGGAAGCTCTTCAGGCCCGCGATCGCCGCGAAAGCGGCAAGGTCGGGAAGGTCGGCGCGCTTCATTAGTGAATATGACTCATTGATTCATGCAATGAATACCCGATTATCGTTCTACATGCACCTTTCTAAAGAGATCCGCAGTCTCTCAAACACGGACCGCGATCAATGGAATTTTCGAACAAGACCTATGTCGTCACCGGCGCTTCCTCGGGAATCGGCGCGGCAACAGCCCGCGCCCTGGGACTAAGGGGCGCGAATGTCGTGCTGGCTGCGCGCCGCCTGGACTTGTGCGGCACGATCGCGGCAGACATCGAGCAAGCTGGCGGACGGGCCCTCGCCTTGCGATGCGACGTGACGCGGGAGGAGGATATCCGCGCGACGATCGCGCAGACGGTGGAGCACTTCGGCCGTCTCGACGGCGCGGTGAACAATGCCGGCCAACTAGGCCACGCCGCGCCCCTCCACGAGACCGCAACGGCCGACTTCGAGACGATCATGGCCGCCAACGTGACGAGCGTCTTCTGGTCCATGAGGTATCAGATCGCAGCCATGCTACCGAGCGGCGGCGGAGCTATCGTCAATGTTGCCTCCATTGCCGCGCATGTGGGCTTTGCCCAGGTCGCCCCCTATGTCGCCAGCAAACATGCGGTTCTGGGCCTCACCCGTACGGCGGCACTGGAGTATTTCGGCAAGGGCATCCGCATCAATGCGGTAAGCCCCGGCCCCATCGCCACGCCGATGGCGGAAATCGGCTTCGGCAGCCTCGACAATCTCAATGCCACCATGACGACGTCGCCCGCCGGTCGCGCCGGCATTCCCGCGGAAATCGCCGCATCCATCCTTTATCTTCTCTCCAATGCAGCAAGCTATGTGAGCGGTCAGGCGCTCGTTGCAGATGGCGGCTGGACGGTGGCCTGATATGCGGCGGCGCCGTCGTCTTGGCACCGTGTCAGTTTCTGCCCTCGGACTCGGCTGCATGGGCATGAGCGAGTTCTACGGCCCAAGCGAGGATGCGCAATCCTTCGCTACGATCGAACGGGCGCTCGATCTCGGCGTCGATCTTCTCGACACCGCCGACACCTATGGCTTTGGCTCCAATGAGGAGTTGCTCGGGCAATTCCTGAAAGGCAAACGCAATCGCGCTGTGCTGGCCACCAAGTTTGGCATCGTGCGATGCAAAAGACGCCCATGAGCGGCATGTCGACAACTCACCTGCCTACATCAGGACTGCCTGCGAGGGTTCTTTGCGGCGGCTCGGCATCGAAACCATCGATCTCTACTACTGCCACCGCCGCAATCCGGATGTCCCCATCGAGGAGGTGGTCGGCGCCATGGCGCGGCTCGTTGAGCAAGGCAAGGTTCGCTTGCTTGGCCTGTCCGAAGTTTCGCCCACCACGTTGCGCTTGGCATCTGCCGTTCACCCCATCTCGGCGGTGCAGAGCGAATATTCGCTGTGGAGTCGCGAGCCGGAAGGTGGAATGCTTGCAGCCTGCCGCGAGCTGGGAGCAACCTTCGTTGCCTATTCGCCGCTGGGCCGCGGCTTCCTTACCGGCAGGCTGGATGTGGCGGGACTTGCGGACGGCGACTTTCGCAAGACCAATCCGCGCTTCCAGGACGGCGCGCGGGAGACGAACCAGGCACTCGTCAATCAGCTTGACCGGATCGCCCGGACGCGAAACCTCACGCCCGCGCAGATGGCGCTTGCGTGGCTCTTGTCGAAACATCCGCACGTCACTCCGCTTTTCGGCACGCGCCGACCTGAGCGCGTCCAGGAGAATGCGACGGCAGCGGAGATCACGCTGTCTCCTGACGAGATCGGCACGCTCGATACGTTGTTTGCACCCGATACCATCGCCGGCTCGCGCTATCCGAGCACCGGAATGGTCGGAATCGAGCCATCAACCTAACGAGCGCGAGCGCAGCGATTGTGATGGCAAGCGGCGGAAATTGATGGGCCGGTCGATGGCAAGGACAAGAATCCGTGTGGTCCGCACTCGGTGTCGTCGAGATTGCGAAAACACTCACGGCTGTCGCTTGCAGAGTCCGTATCGTCGCGCGAGCGCGAGCGCGGTCATCGGCTTGCTGTAGAAATATCCCTGACCGATCTCGCAGCCGAATTTGCGCAAGAGACGCACCTGTTCCGCCGTCTCCACACCTTCCGCCACCACGTCCAGATCCAGAGCGTCCGCGAGCGAAACGAAGGCCCGGACCACGGCGGCCTTGCGGGGATCGCGGTCGATGCTCATGGTGAACGAGCGGTCGATCTTCACAACATTGATCGGAAAACGATCGATGTAGGCCAACGCCGAATGGCCGGTGCCGAAGTCGTCGACGGCGATGGAGACACCCATGCGCGAGATCGCCGAAAGCGTCTCCTGAACGCTCTCGCTGTCCTGGAGCATCATTCCTTCGGTGATCTCGATCTCGAGCCAGGCGGGCGGGCAACCGCTCGCCTCGAGCGCCGGCGCGATGTGCTCGGTCAATGCGCCGGTCGTGATCTGCCTCGGCGAAATGTTGACCGCCATGGTGATGGGCTGGGCGCGGTACTTGTTCTGCCGCACGATGGCCGCGCAGGCCCTCTCGAGCACCCAGCGACCGATCTCTACGATTTGTCCGGACTCCTCGGCGACGCTGATGAACCGGTCCGGCGATAGTGGACCGAGCGTCGGATGCTTCCAACGCAGCAGCGCTTCAACGCCCACGAGATGGCCGTCGCCGAGCCGGCATTTTGGCTGAAACACCAGGCTGAATTCCCGGCGATCGAGCGCCTGGCGAAGCGCCTGACCGAGGGCGACCTTCTCCATGGTTTGTTGCGAGAGCTCGGGCCGGTAGAACTGGGCCTTGTTGCGTCCGTTCCGCTTCGCCTCGTAGAGCGCCTCGTCCGCCGATCCCATCAGCTCGTCGATATCCCATTCGCCACTCACGACGGTAGTGATGCCGATGCTGCAGGACACGAACAATTCCGACCCACTCAGCCGGAATACGGGAGCCATCGCGCGCTGGATGCGTTCGGCGATCTCTTGCAGTTCGGCATCGTCCCGGATGTTTGCGACCAGAATGACGAATTCGTCGCCGCCGAGACGTGCCAGGGTGTCCGTCTCGCGGATGCAGGCGCTCAGGCGGCTTGCAACCTCCTTGAGCAGCTCGTCGCCACGGCTGTGGCCGAGCGTGTCATTCACGTCCTTGAAGTGGTCGATGTCCAGCAGCATCAGGCCGACACCGCCACGCGTGTTCGGCCCAACACTCAACTCGTCCCGGACGCGATCGTAGAGCAAGGCGCGATTGGCAAGCCCGGTCAGGGAATCGGAATAGGCGAGCCGCTGGATGCGTTCACGTTGGTTGACGGAGGCCGTGATGTCCCTGGAGACCGCGAGCACGGTTTGCACCTGTCCCGACTCGCCGACCTCCGGAACGAAACGCGCGTTCACCGTGCCGATCCCATCGACCTTTCTGACCTTGAACTCGGCCTCGCGCTGCTCGCCGCGGTCGAACACCTCTTGCAGCAGCGCCTTGAATCTCACGACGTCGATAACCGGCGAACCGTGGTCCGGCGTGCACCCTACGCCATAATTGTAGGCGGGACCGGTGATCGCCTGTGCCGCAGGATTGATATAGAGCCGTCGCAATCCGGAGTCGAACCGGACGATCGCATCCGGCGAGTTCTTGGCAAGCGCCCGAAACTCCTGCTCCCGCTGCGCGAGCTGTTCCTCCATGCTGCGCCGTTCCGTAATATCGCGCCCGATCGCCAGAACGCCCTGGACTGCCCCGTTGCGGTCCCACTCCGCGACGATCGAGATATGGTGCATCCGCAGTACTGCACTCTCGACCGGAACCTGCATTTCAAGCACCTGCGATTCACCGGTGGTGGACACCGTGTCGATAGCTTCGATGAAGCGAGCGAGGCCCTCTCCGGCAGAGGGCCAGATCTCGTTCAAGGTTTTTCCGTAGACGGCTTCGGGGCGAAGCTCGATCATTCGTGCATAGTGGGAATTGATGTAGGTCAGCGTCCGTTGCGGTCGAAGCGGATCACATTATCCGGGGAGTTCTCCGCAAGCGTCCGAAGCTCGGTCTCCCGTTCGTGCAATTCCTCGATCGTTTTCCGAAGATCGGTAATGTTGTGGCCGGCGCCGGCAACCCCGATCACCTCGGCTTCCGAGAGGATGGGAGACAGCGAGACGGACACGATGTGCTCGCTTCCCTGCAGGATGAGCCGCCTTTCATATTGGTGCGGCAGCCCGGTTTCCATCACACGACGATTGGATTCCCAGAGATCCTCGGCCACGTGAGCGGGCCAGACATCGTGAAATCGCTTTCCGATCAATTCGTCCGGATTTGTGCGGCCGATATTCGCTAGATAGGCCGAGTTGACGGCCATGAAGCGGCCATCCACGCCTACCAGCCAGGCCGGCATCGGAATGCTGGCCAGCAGCGCGCGATAGTATCTTTCCTGTATCGTAAGGCGTTCCTGAAGGGATAACCGCTCGGTCACATCGGTCCAGAACGCCAGCGTGCACTCTCGATCATGCCAGTTGAGCGGCTTGCAGACGACTTCGGTCGGCAGGATCGCGCCGCTCTTGTGGCGATGAAGCGCAATGGTTGCGCTCGGGCTGCGTGCGAGGCGCTCCGTCGTATCGCCAGCATGGGCCGCCGGCCCGTCACTGCAGATCAGATCGGCAAGACACAACCGCGCGAACTCTTCGCGCGAATAGCCGAGATCGGCGCTCGCCCGATCGCTGAAGTCCAGGAAGCGCTGGCTTGCGCAATCGATGATCACGATGCCACATGGAACGTGCTTGAGCAGCATCTGGTCGAGCGTCAACTCGCCCGCCAGCGGCGGGGAAGGTGCCGTCGGCAGGTGCCACATCCCCGCATCCTCCGGCATGGTCGATGCCGATCCAGGGCGCGCGGTTTGCCCCGCAGCCAGCTCGACCAATTCCGCCGTCTTCATGATCCCCACTGCCGCCATTCTGCCCACATCGGCCTAACGCTATCGAAGCCCCGTGAATGCAACGTTACCTCGGTTCCGTCGTATTTGAGTCCCGGATGGAGGGTTCGGAAAATGGACCGCTACGCCGGCAAATATGCCTCCTTGACGCGTCCGTCGGTTGAATTCGGCAGCCCGGGGTCTTATCGGTAAGCGCCATGAACACCCAGATCATGACCGCCGAGAGGCCCCTGATGGCCCAGGCGCGGCCGCGCAAGGCGGCCCCATTCCTCCCCATGAGCCGCGCCGAGATGACGGCGCTCGGCTGGGATGCCTGCGACATCGTGCTGGTGACGGGTGACGCCTATGTCGACCACCCGAGCTTTGGCATGGCGATCATCGGCCGGTTGCTGGAGGCGCAGGGCTTCCGGGTCGGCATCATCGCGCAGCCGGACTGGCATTCGGCCGAGCCGTTCAAGGCGCTGGGCAAGCCGAAGGTCTTCTTCGGCATCACCGGCGGCAACATGGATTCGATGGTTAACCGTTACACGGCGGATCGGCGCTTGCGCCACGACGATGCCTATACGCCCGGCGGCGAGGGCGGAAGGCGGCCGGACCGCTGCACGATCGTCTACGCTCAGCGTTGCCGTGAGGCTTTCAAGGACGTTCCGATCGTGCTCGGCGGCATCGAGGCCTCGCTGCGCCGGATCGCGCATTACGACTACTGGTCCGACAAGGTGCGCCGCTCGGTGCTGGCCGACGCCAAGGCGGATCTCCTGCTCTACGGCAATGCGGAACGTGCTGTCGTCGAGGTGGCCCACCGGCTCGCCGAGGGCACGGCGCCCCGCGATCTCGATTCCATCCGGGGCACAGCGCTGTTCCGCCGCGCGCCCGAGGACTACACCGAGCTGCACGCGGACGATCTCGATTCCGCCGATGAGGGCGCGGCTCGCCATCCCGGTAACACCGTGATCCGGCTGCCTGCCTGCGAGCAGGTCGAGCAGGACCGCGAGGCTTATGCGCGCGCTTCACGCGTGCTGCACCGGGAGAGCAATCCCGGCAATGCGCGGCCACTCGTCCAGCGTCACGGCGATCGCGACCTCTGGCTGAACCCGCCGCCGATCCCGCTGACCACCGAGGAGATGGACGCGGTCTACGATCTGCCCTACGCCCGCGCGCCGCATCCGGCTTACGGCGATGCCAGGATTCCGGCCTGGGAGATGATCAAGTTCTCGGTGACGATCATGCGCGGCTGCTTCGGCGGCTGCACCTTCTGTTCGATTACCGAGCACGAGGGCCGCATCATCCAGAACCGCTCGGAAGGCTCGATCCTGCGCGAGATCGAGCGCATCCGCGACAAGACGCCGGGTTTCACCGGCGTGATCTCCGACATCGGCGGTCCGACCGCCAACATGTACCGGATGGCGTGCAAGGATCCGAAGGTCGAAGCGGCGTGCCGGCGGCCGTCCTGCGTCTTCCCCGAGATCTGCCCGAACCTCAACACCTCGCACGACGACTTGATCCGGCTCTATCGCAAGGTGCGCGAGACCAAGGGCATCAAGAAGGTGATGGTCGCTTCCGGCGTGCGGTACGACCTCGCGGTGGAGAGCCCGGAATATGTCAAGGAGCTCGTCACCCATCACGTCGGCGGCTATTTGAAGATCGCGCCCGAGCATACCGAGCGCGGCCCGCTCGACAAGATGATGAAGCCGGGCATCGGCGCCTATAACCGCTTCAAGCGGATGTTCGATGCCGCAGCAGAACAGGCCGGCAAGAAATATTACCTGATCCCCTATTTCATCGCGGCGCATCCGGGCACGACCGACGAGGACATGATGAACCTCGCGCTCTGGCTCAAGAAGAACCGCTATCGCGCCGACCAGGTGCAGACCTTCCTGCCCTCGCCGATGGCGACCGCCACGGCGATGTACCACACCGGCGTCAATCCGCTGCGCGGCGTGCGTCGCGGCGGCAGCGACAAGGTCGAGGCGATCAAGGGGCTTCGGCAGCGCCGGCTGCACAAGGCGTTCCTGCGCTATCACGACCCCGACAACTGGCCGGTGCTGCGCGAGGCGCTGAAGGAGATGGGCCGTGCCGATCTGATCGGCTCCCGCCCCGACCAGCTCGTGCCCGCCCACCAGCCGCCCGGCACTGGCAAGGCCGCCGGAACGCGACGTCCCGTGCGCCCGGGTGGCCGGACGCAGCGCTTCACGACGAAGGGTGTGCGTGTGATGAAGTGAACGACCGCGCCCGTTGCGGGTTGGGGGTGATCTGCGCCGTGAAGTGCGCACGCCTCACTTGGCATCGATCGCGGAATTGTCCAAACGAAGCAGAATTGTGGTAGTATCATCGGGTCGCTGTCGAAAGCACGACCTGAAATTTCACTGGTCTCGGGTGGTTCGCGCCATGCTCAGGCCCGCAGAAGACACACGTGAAGTCCAAGAGCTGAACCCAGCTGAATTCGGTGCGATTGCCCACCTCTATCGCGGCGAAATCTATCGCAGCACCATCTGGCGCACACGCCTCGACAACACGACCAACTGGTCGATCGTGACCTTGGGCATCGCCCTGTCGTCGACATTCTCGTCTAAAGAAGCATCAGCGCTGCCGCTCATCCTGATAGGCATGCTGCTCGCGGTCTTTCTCGGACTCGAGGCGCGCCGTTATCGCTATTTCAACGTCTGGCGCGCGCGGGCGCGCTTCCTCGAAACACACTGGTACGTTCCGATCCTGAGCGGCAAACGCGGAGAGGACGATGCGAGTTGGCGAACCATCCTCGCGGAAGACTACCTGCATCCGCGTCATCATATCAGCTTCGTTCGCGCCGCCGGACGTCGTATTCGCCGCACATACATCTGGATCATCGTGATCCAGACATCGGCCTATGTCGGCAAACTCGCGATCCATCCGCAAATGGCGACTCACCTGGATGAACTCATCGATCGCGCCGCAATCGGCCCGATCCCGGGCTGGGTGGTGATTTGCTGCGGCCTTCTCTACAATCTCTGCTGGGTTGTGCTTGCCGTCGCGACATATTGGCTTGATCGGCGTGCGCATGGCACACGACCCTCCGCAGGAGGAATGGGTTGACCGACGAGCCGGCGCGATCCCCGCGGTTCGCAGATAGGTCGGCAATACTGTCTAACTACGAGGTGGCTGGAATCGAATCGTGTCGCGATGCAGTGACGAATTGCGGCATTCGACCGCAACGCCTATCTTGAGCCCAGCCAATCACGCGGCCGCCTATCGTGCGGCAGGGCCCACGGTGGACGGCTTGCATACCCATCGGAGAGCACGCCATGTCCATTGCTCCGACACTGCACCGATATCTCACCGCCGAGAAAATCCACTATGCCGAGATCCCGCACGATCTCACCATGTCATCGACGCGCACGGCGCAGGCCTGTCACGTGTCGGGCGATCGTCTCGCCAAGGCCGTCGTGTTGCGGCATGACGGCGGCTATATGCTCGCGGTCGTGCCGGCATCGCACCATCTCAACCTGCCGGACCTGAAGCAGAGGCTCGGGGAGGATCTCGCGATGGCCAACGAAACCGAGATCAATCGGATCTTCGCCGACTGCGCGCACGGAGCAGTGCCGGCCGTCGGCAGGTGCTACGGGCTCGATCTCATCGTCGATGACACCATCCAGGCCCAGCCCGAGGTCTATATCGAAGCCGGCGATCACGAGACGCTGCTCCAGCTGACGCATGCGCAGTTCGCGCGCCTGACGGCCAATGCGCCGCATGGACGCTTCAGCGTGCACGACTGACGCGGCGCGACGCGAGATGATCCACCGATGCGCCCTCGTCGCATCGCGCGTGCGGTCGCGCCCGGTTTGTTGTATAGTCACGCGACGGGGCTGCGTTCGCAACGGAGGTCCTCATGAAAGTCAGGGACGTGATGCACAAGGGCGTCGATTGGGTCAGCCCCGACACCCCGATCACCGAGATCGCGAAGTTGATGCAAGGGCACGACATCGGTTGCATTCCGATCGGTGAAGACGACCATCTGATCGGGATGGTGACCGATCGCGACATCGTCTGCAAAGGCCTTGCAATCAAGGACTTCAACGCCGCGCGCATGACAGCGCGGGACGTGATGACCGAAGGCATCCATTGCTGCCGGGAAGACGACGATCTGGCGAAGGCCGTGCATCACATGGAGACGCTGAAGATCCGCAGGCTGCCCGTGATCAACAGGAGCAAGCGGATGGTCGGCATGATCAGCCTGGGTGATGTCGGCCAATCCGCCACCACCGATCTGTTGACCCAATGCGTCAAGGGCGTGTCGGCCCATCACCATTGAGGCAACGCCGGCTCGGCCGGAGGGACGTCGATGGCTCCGTGCCCAAACGGCGCGGGCAAGGGAGGACATGATGGCGTGGCGCGACGACAAGGCCCGGGCGACCCTGATCCACGATGCGGCAGGAAGCATTCAGCCGGGCAAGAGCCCTCGGGCCTTTGCCGAGCTTCTGTTCGGCTACACCAATCTCGAGGACCTCGCCAATTACGATGCCTCCTCGCTGGCCCTGCTCGCGGAGCAAGCCTGGGAGCATGTGCAGCGACGCACGGCTGGCAGTGCCGATATCCGCGTCGTCAATCCGGCGATGCCGGACGGGCGCGAGATTTCCGTACTCGAAATTCTCAACGACAACATGCCCTTCCTGTTCGACTCCACCATGGCGGAGCTCACCGAGCAGGGCATCGAGGTCACCCTCGTCGCTCACCCGATCATCGCGGTGGAGCGCGATGACCAGGGCAAGCTCCTGCGTTTCTACGGTGAAGCATTGCCGGAAGGGGCAAGGGGCGCGCGCGAGAGCCTGATTCATCTCCACATCACCCGCCTGGATGCCGAGGCCGACCAGCAGAAGCTGATCGTCGGCCTCACCCGGACGTTGAACGACGTGCGCGCCTGCGTCACCGACTGGCGAGCCATGCGGGACCGCGTCGAGCAAGCGATCAAGACGTTCACGTCCAACCCGCCGCCGCTCCCAATCGACGAGGTCGCCGAGGCCAACCAATTCCTGCAATGGCTGTGTGCCGACAATTTCACGTTTCTGGGCGTGCGCGAATATCGCTTCTCGCCCGACAGCGATGCGTCGGATGACATCACGACTGGCGAAGGCCTCGGCATCCTGAGCGACCCCGATGCGAAGGTCCTGCGCCGCGGCAACGAAATGGTGGTGATGACGTCGGAGATTCGCGAGTTCATGCGCGAGCCTACCCTGCTCATCGTCATCAAGGCCAATGTCAGCAGCCGCGTCCATCGCCGCATCCGGATGGACTATGTCGGGATCAAGCTCTACACGCCCGACGGCCGGCTCGAGGGCGAGTTGCGCGTCGTCGGCCTGTTCACCTCGGGCGCCTATACGCGCTCCGTCCGACAGATCCCTTATGTTCGCCACAAGGTGTCGCGGGTGCTCCAACGCGCCGGCTTCGATCCGAGCGGCCATTCGGGCAAGGCGTTCATGCACATTCTCGAAGAGTATCCGCGTGACGAGCTGTTCCAGATCGACGTCGACACGCTCTACGATTTCGTCATGGAGATCCTGATCCTCTATGAGCGCCCCCGCGTCCGGGCGCTGGCTCGGGTCGACAAGTTCGATAGATTCGTCTCGATCCTGGTCTTCATTCCGCGCGACAAATACGACACCGACGTGCGCACGCGCGTCGCCAATTTCCTGGCGCAGGCCTACCGGGGGACCCTGTCGGCCTCCTACGTGTCCTTCCCCGAAGGCGCATTGGCGCGGGTCCACTACATCATCGGGCGCTATGAAGCGAAGACTCCCGCCGTCGAGCGCGCTACGCTGGAAGCCGGCATCAGCGCCATTGCCGCAACCTGGGCTGACAAGCTGAAGGCCGCGCTGACTGCGTCAACCGATGGCATGCGGGCGCGCATGCTCGCCAATCGCTATGCGCAGGCCTTTAGCGGCGGCTATGCCGAGGTATTCACGGCGGAACAATCGGTCGCCGACATCGCGACCATCGAAAGGCTGACGGCAGCCCGCCCGGTAACGATTTCGGTTCACCGCTTCGAGGGCAAGGACGATCCCAGGCGCTTCGGCCTGAAGGTGTTTTCGGACGCCGCGCCGCTGTCGCTGTCCTATCGGGTGCCGGTGATCGAAAATCACGGCCTGCGCGTGGTCAACGAGCGCACCTATCAGATCGTGCCCGGTAACAGGCCCGAACCGGTCTGGCTACACGACATGACGATCGAAACCAGCGACGGCAAGCCGATCGAGATCAGTCCGGAATTGAGCCATCGCCTGGAAGCATCGATCATGGCCGTTGTCAGCGATCGCGCTGAATCCGACGGATACAACGCCCTGATCGTGCGCACAGCCCTGGGCTGGCGGGAAGTCTCGAGTATCCGGGCACTGTCTCGCTATTTGCACCAGATTCGCGCTCCGTTCAGCCAGGACTATATGTGGGAGACCTTGCGCAAGAACGCCGCGATCACCGCCAACCTCGTCGCGCTGTTCCAGGCCCGCCTCGATCCGCGCCTCACCCTGACGGAGGCCGAGCGTGCGGCGCGCGAGACGACCCTGCTCGCAGAGATCGAGGAGCAGCTCAAATCCGTCGCCTCGCTCGATGAAGACCGCATCCTGCGTCGGTTCACCAATCTGGTGCAGTCGATCATCCGCACCAATTTGTGGCAGGTCGGCCAGGACGGACATCCGCGTCCGGTGATCTCATTCAAGTTCGACGCGCGCGGGATCGAGGACCTGCCGGCGCCGCGACCGCTGTACGAGATTTTCGTGCATTCACCCCGTGTCGAAGGCATTCACTTGCGCTTCGGCAAGGTTGCGCGGGGGGGACTGCGCTGGTCCGACCGGCCGCAGGATTTCCGCACCGAGATCCTGGGCCTTGTAAAGGCGCAGCAGGTCAAGAACGCCGTGATCGTGCCGGTCGGGGCCAAAGGCGGCTTCGTGCCCAAGCGCCTGCCCTCCCCCTCCAACCGCGACCACTTTATGGCCGAAGGCACGGAAGCCTATCGCATCTTCGTTCGCTCTCTGCTCGAACTGACGGACAACCTCGACGGCGACGACATCGTGCCGCCCGACTCGACCGTGCGGCATAACGGCGACGATCCCTATCTGGTCGTCGCCGCCGACAAGGGCACCGCCACCTTCTCCGATATCGCCAACGCGATCTCGGCCGAGAAGAATCATTGGCTCGGCGACGCCTTCGCCTCCGGTGGCAGCCAGGGCTACGACCACAAGAAGATGGGGATCACGGCGCGCGGCGCCTGGGAGGCGGTCAAGCGCCACTTCCGCGAGCTCGGCACCGACATTCAGACCATGCCATTCACCGTCGCCGGCGTCGGCGACATGTCCGGCGACGTCTTCGGCAACGGCATGCTGCTCTCGCCGGCGACGAAGCTCGTGGCGGCTTTCGATCACCGCGACATCTTCATCGATCCTTCGCCCGATCCGGCGACCAGCTTCGCCGAGCGCCAGCGCCTGTTCGACCTGCCGCGATCGAGCTGGCAGGACTACAACAAGTCGCTGATCTCGCAAGGCGGCGGTGTGTTCCCGCGCTCACTGAAGGCGATCCCGCTCGCACCGGAAGTGCGCGCCCTGCTCGATCTCGACAAGCCGCAGGCGACGCCTTTCGAAGTGATGACGGCAATCCTGAAAGCGCGCACGGACCTCCTTTGGTTTGGCGGCATCGGCACTTATATCCGCTCGTCCTCGGAAAGCGACGATCAGGCCGGCGACCGCGCCAATGATCCGATCCGCATCACCGGCACTGAGGTCCGCGCCCGGGTGATCGGCGAAGGCGCCAACCTCGGCGTCACCCAGCGCGGCCGCATCGAAGCGGCGCAGAAGGGCATCAAGCTCAACACCGACGCCATCGACAATTCGGCCGGCGTGAACACCTCCGACGTCGAGGTCAATATCAAGATTGCGCTGGCGCGCCCCGAGCGCGAGGGGCGCCTCAGCCCCGCCGACCGCAACAGCCTGCTTGCAGCGATGACCGACGAGGTCGGCGAACTGGTGCTGCGCAACAACTATCTGCAGACGCTGGCGCTCTCACTCGCAGAACGCAAGGGCGTGGCCGAGACCGGCTTCCTCACACGCCTGATGCAATCGCTCGAGCAGCGCGGTCTGCTCAGCCGCGCCGTGGAGTTCTTGCCGGACGATGCGGCGATCACCGAACGGGTGAGGCGCGGGCAGTCCCTGACACGGCCCGAACTTGCCGTGTTGCTCGCCTACGCCAAGCTGACGCTTTACGATGACCTGCTCGTGACCAGCGTGCCTGATGATCCCTATCTTGCCCGCGAACTGTCCCAGTATTTTCCGAGCGAGGTCCAGGACAAATTCCCGACAGCGGTCGAATTCCACCGCCTGCGACGGGAGATCATCGCGACCAGCCTCGCCAATGCCGTCATCAACCGCGGCGGCCCGGCATGCATGGTGCGCCTGATCGACGAGACCGATGCCGATATCCCTACCATCGTCATGGCCTATGTGGCGGTGGATGAATCCTACGGGCTCCAATGGCTCAATGACGCGATCGACAAGCTCGACGCCTGCATCGACGGGCAGTTGCAGCTGTCGCTCTACGCGACGATCCAGGACCTTCTGTTGTCCCGCATGGTCTGGTACGTGCGCAATGTCGATTTCAGGGATGGCCTGGAGGCGGTGATCGCACGTTTCGGGCCGGGCATCCGCGAGACCACGGCCTCCCTCGACAACTCGCTGCCGCCGGACTTGCAGGCCGTGCGCAGCAAGCGTCGGCAGGACCTCACTGAGGCCGGTGTCCCGGCCAGCCTTGCCAGCGAGCTCGCCGACCTCGACGCCCTGGTCGCGGCACCCGATATCGTGACGGTCGCCGAACGCACCAGCCGCGCCATCGGGGATGCCGCCGCGACCTTCTTCGCTGCGGAAGCCAATTTCCGTCTCGATCGCATCATCGCCGCCGCCCGCAGCGTCCCGGCCAACGATTATTTCGAACGCCTCGCCATCGACCGCGCCGTCGACCAGATCGCAGCGGCCGAAAGGCGACTGGCTGCGGATATGCTGGCGACCGGCCAGTCCGGCAAGCAAGCCGTCGAGATCTGGCTCACGGCTCACCCCGAAGCGACGCGCACCCGCCGCTCGGTCGAGGAGATCGCCGCCAGCGGCCTGACGCTCGCCAAGCTGACGGTGGCTGCGAACCTGCTGGGAGATCTGGTCAAGGGCTGACGCGCGCCCGCAAACGGAGGGACCCCATGATCCATGCGACTTGCCATACCGCCGACAACGTCGTCTGTCTCGAGTTCGATGCCACGCCCTGGTTCAGCGAGGCCGACGCTCCGAGCATCATCGATCTCGCCCGGCGCGAATGGACGAGTGCCGCAATTGCCGAGTCACTCGAACGCCGACGAGGATACGAAGGCTTGCATGACCTCATGGAATATGCGGCCAAGCGACTTCAAGAGGAGTCCCTGGAGGACCCGACCTGGGAAACCTTCGAGTGTGTCGTCGACGGACCGGACGCCATGGCATGGCTCGAGAAGAACCGGCCTGAAATTGTGGCACGAATTCCGCGTCGACGTCAGCGATAAGGTTTATCGGCTCTGATCGAAGCGGAACCGGGCTCGCCCTTTTCTCGCCGCCATCATCATTCACGGAGCTAGCGGAGCGGGGCAAACGGTGGGCAGTGTTCCCGAAGGTTCCGTGTGATCGTCCGACATCTTCTGCAACATGAAACTCACGTGTCGCGCCGCGCGCTCCTGCGAGGGTTCGCGTCCTTTGGCATCCTCGCACTCGGCGGATGCACGGGCTTGGGCGCGACGGGCGCTCGCTATGACGCGTCGTCGCTTTCCGTTGACCCCACTCTGCTCGTCACCACCACGCGCAAGCCCGTGAACGGCGGTCGCACGAAACCCTGGTTCGGGCCGGAGCGCGCGACCACAATGACGGTCGCACGGGCAAAGCTGGTGGCGCCGGACGAGAGCCGTCTTTCTCTCGCCGCGGTCGGACTTGGCGATTGGCGCCTTGACCGGGTCGAACCGGTGTCGGCCGACGCTGGCGATCTCCTTGCGCAGGCCGGCGGGGGAGGAGACGTGCTGATCTACGTGCACGGCTTCAAGCAGACATTCGAGACGGCGGCGCTCGATGCCGCCCATCTCTCCGATGGGATCAAGTTCCGCGGCCGGACCATGGTGTTCTCCTGGCCCTCCAAGGCAGGACTGTTCGACTATGCCTATGACCGCGACAGCGCGATGTGGTCGCGCGACGATTTTGAGCGCGTGCTCTCGTCCATCGTGTCGGCCCCAACCGGCGGCCGCGTGCACATCGTTGCGCACAGCATGGGGACCATGCTGACGCTCGAAAGCCTGCGTCAGCTCTATGCGCGATACGGCGATACGGTGACCAGCAAGATCGGCGCGATCGTGTTTGCCGCACCCGATATCGACATGGACGTGTTCTCGTCGGCGATCCAGCGCATGGGTCCGCTTGCCGGCAAGATCACCGTGATTGCCGCAACGAACGATCGCGCACTGGCGCTGTCGGGGCAAATCGCCGGCGGAATGACACGGGTCGGCGCCGCCGAGAAGGCCGCCATCGAGCGGCTTGGCGTGCGCGTGATCGACGCCTCGGACGCGGGCTGGGGTATCATCAACCACGATCTGTTTCTGTCGAACGCCGACGTGCAGCGGGTAATCCGTCGCTCGATCGACGGTACGGCCGCCTGAGAGCGCGCCTGCCGCTCCGCCTTTGGGCGAAAACACCTTGCAAGATGAACCACAGCGCAGCGTCGCACTCGGCTGCGCCGCTTGTGTCGCGGCCGGCTCGTCGCTCGACCGTCATCCCGTCCGCGCGATCCCATGCTATCATGCTGCGCGGAAATCCATCGGGAGCCTCGGTTGCAGCGCCAGCAGTTCAAAATCGTCATCCAGACGGGCGAGCCGGTCTGGACGCCGGCGCGCGAGGCGCTGTGGCGACGCATTGGGCAGCATGATTTCGAGCCCGACACGCCGCTGAACTTCACCCGGCGCCTCGCGCGCGACCACGGCTGGAGCGTGCAGGAAGCTCGCGCGGCCGTCGAGGCCTATCGCCGCTTCTGCTTTCTCGCCGTCGTCTCGCCGACGCCGGTCACGCCGAGCGAGATCGTCGACGAGGTCTGGCACCAGCATCTCGTCTATTCGCGCGACTATTGGACGATCTGGTGCGCCGAGAGGTTACAGGCCCCGCTGCACCATGATCCCACTCCCGGCGGGCCCGAGGCTCAGGTGACCTATCGCCGGCAATATGCCGAGACGCTCGCGCTGCATGAGCGCGTGTTCGGGCCGCCGAGCGCGGGGCTGTGGCCGGCGACACATCTGCGCTTCGGGCGCCAACGCTATCATGTGACGGACCGCCGCCGCTGGCTTATCATCCCCAGACCGATCGCATGGATTCGCGATCGATTGATGAGGACGAACAGATGACGTGGAATCCGCTGGACTGGACGGCTGGTCCCTTCCTGACTCTCTATCTGACCAGCGCAGCCATCATCTTCCTGCTGGGTTACCATTTCAGGTCGACGATCGGTCCCGCCGCGAACGCGACGCGCCAATTGAACGCGCTGGAGCTGGCCTATCTCGCCGGCGGCGCACGGCGCCTCGGCGATGTGATCCTGCTCAGCCTAACGTCGGGGCACGGCGCCACCATCGCCCAGAACGGTCGCACGATCACCGTCACCGACCAGACGCCGCTGACGACGATCGTGCGCAGGCCGGCATCGCTCGATATCCAGCCGGACATGTCGCGCCAGCAGTTCCAGACGGCGGTCAGGCCGATCGTCCAGCAGATTCAGGGGCGCCTGCAACAGCTCGGCTACACCCCGACCGACGCGCAGATGACGTCCTTCCATATGACGGTCCTCCCTTTCGTCGTGCTTCTTCTGGGTCTCGGAGCCATCAAGGCCGCCGTCGGCGCAGAGCGGCACCACCCGGTGGGGATCCTGATTGTCCTGCTCGACGCCACAGTGATCGGGGGCATCATGCTGGCGAAGCGCCCCATACGGACGCGAGCCGGCCAAGAGGCCCTCGCAAGCTATCAGACCTCCAACGCGCGAGCCTCGCGCGCGCCGCGCGATCACGAGCTGCTGCTCGCCGTGGCGCTCTCGGGTGCCGTCGTCCTGTCGGGGACGCCCTACGCCCCCGTCTATGCCGCCTCGCAGACGATGAGCAGCAGTGGTGGCGATGGTGGCGGCGGCTGCGGTGGGGGCGGCGGAGGTGGCGGTGGATGCGGCGGCTGCAGTTGAGGGGGCGGCCGGAAAGCAAAACATCGAAAACAACCCCATGCAAAGTAGCCGGCGATTTGCCGCCGTGAGGCTTATGCACTCGGCTAAGTCATTTGAACATCAAACGAATCACGCGATTTCGGATAGAGCCTCAAGGAACGAAGTACCTTACGACCTCCTCCTGATGCACCCAACGCAACGGGCAGGTCATCGATCACGTCGCGCCACCTCCCGTTGGCGCTGGCGATCTCCGCGCGCTGAAGGCCCGCCATAACCGAAAGAAGATGGAACCCGGGAACACGTGATGCGTTACGACGACGCGGATGAGAAGGCCGCGTTGGAAGGTGACGAGATCCAGGCATCGCTGCCGGGATTCTCGCGATAGCTGCGCCACCTTCCGCATCATCGACCGGCATGGGCGCACCTCGGTGAAGGAGGGCTGCATGTCAAATGGCGTCGGTTCGAGATCTAGCATCCGGGAATCAGCCACCGGCCGGCAGGACGAAAAACGTACCGGATGGAGCTGGTGGTACCTGCTCCTCCTCATTCAATTCGTCGCCGTTCTCTGGCCGCCGTTCTACAACATGGCCGAGCCTGAGCTCATCGGCATCCCATTCTTCTACTGGTACCAGCTTCTCTGGGTCATCGTTGGAGCCATCCTGACCGCGATCGTCTATTTCGCGACGGAGGAATAGTCCGGTCGCGGGTGCAATCACGCGAGGGGAAACAATAACGCGGGAGGGCCAATCGGGAGGAATGCCGTGCAGGACGTCAACTGGACTGCCTTGATCATCTTCCTGGTGCTGTTTGCCCTGATCACGTGGCTCGGCTTCGCCGCGGCGCATTGGCGCAAGGGCGATCTCGATCAGTTGCACGAATGGGGGCTTGGCGGACGTCGCTTCGGCACGATCGTCACCTGGTTCCTGATCGGCGGCGACCTCTACACGGCCTACACCTTCATCGCCGTTCCGGCGCTGGCTTTCGGGGCCGGTGCGGTCGCCTTCTTTGCCGTCCCGTATACGATCATCGCGTATCCCATCCTCTTCCTGGTTTTTCCGCGGCTTTGGTACGTCTGCCACCGGCACAACTACATCACGGCCGCCGACTTCGTCCGCGGGCGCTTCGGCAATCGCTGGCTTGCACTGGCGATGGCGGTCACCGGCATCGTCGCGACATTGCCCTATATTGCGCTCCAGCTTGTCGGGCTTCAGGTCGTGATCGGAGGAATGGGCGTTTCCGGCGAGGGCTATAGTGGCGACCTGCCGTTGCTGTTCGCGTTCATCATCCTCGCCGCCTTCACCTATTCGAGCGGACTGCGGGCCCCCGCGTCAATCGCCATCGTCAAGGACATCCTGATCTACATCACGGCGTTCGCCACCATCGTCCTCGTTCCCATACAGCTAGGCGGCTTTGAGAAGATCTTCGCAGCCGTACCGGATTCGAAACTGCTGCTGGCTACGCCCGGCGCCAACACGACCGGCGCGTACGGCGCCTACGCGACGCTGGCGCTCGGATCGGCACTGGCGCTCTTCCTTTACCCTCATTCGATCACGGGCATCCTGAGCGCCAGCAGCGGACACGCCGTCAGGCGCAACGCGGCACTTTTGCCGGCCTATTCATTCATGCTTGGCCTGCTAGCGCTGGTCGGCTTCTTCGCCATTGCCGCAGGGGTCGGCAATCTTCCCGAATACGCGACCGGCTTCAAACAGTTCGGCAACAACTTTGCGGTGCCGGCCCTGTTCCTGCACAGCTTCCCGTCATGGTTCGTCGGCATCGCCTTTGCAGCCATCGGCATCGGAGCGCTCGTACCGGCCGCGATCATGTCGATCGCTGCCGCCAATCTCTACACGCGCAACATTCACCGCGAATTCATCAATGACGCGCCCACCGACAAGCAGGAAGCGCAGATGGCAAAGTTGGTGTCGCTCATCGTCAAGTTCGGCGCGCTGGCCTTCATCGTGTTCGTGCCGTCGAAATTTGCGATCTATCTGCAGCTCCTCGGTGGAATCTGGATCATCCAGACGCTGCCTGCCGTGATGCTCGGCGTCTACACGCGATGGTTCAACGATTGGGCACTCTTCGTCGGATGGGCCGCGGGAATTGTTGCCGGGACCGCGATGTTCGTCGCCGCGAACCTTACCCCGACCTATGCTCTTGCGGTAGGCGACTTCAGCTTTCCCGGCTATTCGGCGCTGTACGCCGTGGTTCTCAACCTCGTTCTGACACTCGTCCTCACGCCGCTGTTCAATCTCGTCAGCCGCACCTCGACCGATGAGACTCTCGCGACCGAGTATAGGGCGCCGTTGCGAACCTGAGAAAGATCGCAAGACGGAAAAGTGCACTGCGCACACCGATGCCGGATCACGTCACACGCTATGCCCGGCCCTTGATCTCATAGTGACCCGGCACGCATTTGTAGCGTTCGATCCGCCAGTTCGAATGATACAGCGGATGTTCACCCATCCACTTCGCAAGCGGCGCCTGCGCCCCCTTCATGCAGTCCTGAAACGTGATGTCGGGCGTCATGCTGCTGTCGGTCACGATCTCCTCGACGCAACTGCCCGCGGCGGCGCCGCCGAGGTGACAGAGAATTGCAACGACGGTCACGAACATTGCATCGCATCCCTTCCGGTTCGCCGGGCCGGCTGCGTGCACGATTGCAGCGTCCTCGCCCTTCAGCGGGGCCGATCTTACCGAGGGCTATCGACGCGTCATCCTACTTAGGTCCTGATCGTACTTTGGTCCTGATGCGGCTCCCTAGCCGCCCCGGACTACATATCGTTGTGCTCGATCAATTCAGGCTGGTTCCGCCGGGACAGAGAATCGGCTCTATTTGCATTGGAGACGAGTATGGCTCGAAATGGCTTGGTGCCGATGGCCGGCGTACGTGCGGCTCATCGGAGTGCGGCTCACAGAATCGTCTATCTGATCGTCGACAACGTCGTGGGATGGCCCGGCCGCGCACGCCTGAAGCTCGAGGTCGAACGATCCGATCTCGAAACCATGATCGCCAGCCTTGTCGACGGTCACTTCAATGATCCGGTCCGCATCATTGCCTTCGACCCGAACGCCCACTTGTCGAAGGACATCTCGAGAGAGCTCGCGGAGGAAATCCAGACACGTTGCGACATCGATGCCGTGCCGGTGCCGGAGCACATCCAGCGCTTCGTCAGATGCCACATGACCGCTCCCGCAGCGATCGCTCATTGATCTCGGCGCAGGGATGTCACGAATCGTCTTATCCGGCGAACAGCGTCCAGATCGCCAAGAACTGCAGTCAGCAGCTTAGCGAGGTCTTTGCGAACCAATTCCTGGCGCAATTAGTTCTTGGCGTTCCGCGTCTTGCTCGCTCCTCTGAGCGGGACCGCCGGTGATGGAGCCGGATTGTCCCAGCCCGCCATCTGCAGACAGGTGAGCAGATCGACATAACTTTGTATTCCCCCTTGCGAAGCCTCGCCTTCGCAAGTGTCACGCATCGGAGCAGGAACGGTCAGCCAGGTCTTACTCAGCTGTTGCTGTGCGAGTGTCTCGTCACGCATGCATTCGCCGGCGTCCTGCGCCAGGGCGAGCCCCGACGCCTTGTCGTCGGCAGAAACGTCCCTGCAAAGAGCTTCCACGTTCAGGATGGGCACGCGGTCTGAAATCAGGACCGCAGGGTGGCCAAGAAGCGATAATGCCAGCAGCGCTGCTTTCATCGGATCCTCCCCTTTTGAATTGGATTGGACGGGGCAGCTCGCGGAAACTTAGACCTGATTTATTTCCGGCTGGCTTCGTCTGGCCGAGAAAGGGTTTCGCTCTTGGGGCGTGCGCAATCTTGCCCGTGCGCCCTCCTCGCGACGCTTACGGTAATGGCGCAGAACAGCGCTTGAAATTGCTAGCAGAAATGGCGCGCCACGGCCGATAAAGATGGGCACTACTGCTTCGCCGCGGCGCTATGATGCTGCGGCCGCCAAGACGATCCAGACAGCGGCGCCTCTCCGGCGGCGACAGCCTTCAAGAAATTGAATTTGGGCTCGTAGGGGTCACGCATCTAGCGATGCGTGGCACGGTTCCACACAACCTTCAAGCTGGGAACGATTCGGACGTCCGACCTTCAGCATTTGACCCGCATGCTTAATCCAAAATTGAGCATAACATCTCCATCCCAACCGAGCGCATTTTCAGAATCGTAATCCCCGTTAGGTCATTCTACCTGCGCGAGCGTGCCGGGAGAGCGATGCATGAGTGCGGTGCTGGACATCTATGACGAGCAGCGGCCCGGCGCCGAGCGCCAGTTGCGCCACCGGCTCGAATTGCCGGCCGAACGAATGACGGCCCGCGACCTGATCCGCTGCCGCATCGAGGCGGACCTGGCCATCCATAATGCCGTTGAACGCGCGCGCCTTGACGGGACGATCGCCGCCCAGGACGCCGACCGCGACGCGCGCAACAAATGGCTGGTCGCGCCCGGCGGGGTCGAGCGAGCGTTGAACGGCCCGCGCGCATATGGTCCGGGTGTCAAACGCCTGCGCCCGATCAAGAGCGAAACCTTGATCGCGGTCGCGCTCAAGGCGTTCGCGAGCAACGGCTTCTTCATGATCTTCGACGGCCGTCAGATCGTCGACCTCGACGAGGTTCTGACCGTCAAGGAGGACAGCGCCGTGACCTTCCTGCGGCTCGTGCCGCTGGTCGGCGGCTGAGGATTTCAACGCACGTTAGAGTTTGAAGGAGCATGATGCATGGCGCTGCTCGACTTGTTCACCACCACGAAGGTCCGTACCCTCGAGGATTGGTCGCCGGATGTCCCTCGCTCGCGCATCGACATGAACGCGCTGATCGCCGACATGCGGCGGTCGGGCGTCGCAGCGCTCGATGCCTTTCTGGCCGAGTGCCTCGACACCGATCGCAGTTCCCATGATATCGACTACTGTCGGCCGGCGCAGATCGTCGGCGAGCTACCCACGAGCGACCGGCTGCGGTTCGTCGCACGCGCGGCGCAGACCTCGGCGGTCATCACGTATATCAACGCGACATCGCCTGAAACGATTCAAGCGGCCAAAGCCAAGATCTGGGCGACCCTGCTCGATCGCGCCGTTTGGTCAATCGAGAACTCGAAGATCCAGCTCGACGATGAGGCAGTTGCCGCTTTGGCGCGCGCCGCACGCATCCACTTACCGGTGCCTGGGACGTGTCATCCCATGCACCTTGCCAAGTTCCTTGTTGGCTGCACGCCCGAGCCGATGAGCCACGCGCAGCGACGAGCACTCGCCGAGGCCGCCGACGCGATCGATGGCTTTGCGTGGGAGTCCCATCGTTATGGCATCGCCTTCAACGCCGTCGAGCCCTTGTATCAACGGCTCGGGCGCAATTTTTCCGAAAGCGCCCTTTTTCAGCGCGAGGAGCGGGCAAAGGATACGTCGCGCCTGGCCGTCGCCCATGTTTGCGAGGAGACAAGTCCAACGCTCAAGGCATTGATCGAGGCGCTCTGCGAGAGAGCCCCGCAAGAGGTGCAGAAGTCTCTCGCAGCGGAGATATTGGCTTTTTCCCCACCCGCGAAGGGGGAAGCACTTGCCATGATTGTCGAGGTAGATCGCCGCAAGGAGGCGCTGGTAGCAGGAAAAGTCGCGAAATTCCCTCCTTACAGCGAGTATTCGAGTATCACAGGCATTGGCAACATTTCCTGCAACTTATCGGGTCCAATTCCGGATCTGGTCGGTCAGCTTCTCAGGACCAAGGTCGTCGCCGGCGACGCGGCGGCTGCCGCGTTGCTCATCGCGATGCCAACCGCAAACGTGATGCAGGACCTTCGGGTCATCAACATTGCGATTGCGACGATGAAGGCGGAACCCGCGCCGCAAACCAGACAGGCCGCCGTCGCATGTCTTGCGTGGATCGCGAAGCACGACGGGGTTTGGGCGGCCGACAAGTCTTTTCGCGCCCAGGCTGCGCACCGCCTCAAGGCCGCGCTCGACAACACCGGCGCCGCAGCGGGCGCCAAGGCTACAGCCGAGGGGCCGTTGCCGCCGCGCCCCATACTGAACGGATGGGCCAACGCCGTTGCATTCGAAAAGGAGCTGACGACCTACTACGGCAATCTCAACGACTTGCGAAAATGTGCGCCGCAGGAGTTCGCCTTCATCGAGGACTATCTGAAGGGACCTGAGCAACCCACAACGCGATTTAAGGTCACGGAGGGGATGACACAGGAAGGGTTTGCCGAAGAGTGGGCGATAAGCCACTGGCATACGAACAGACGCCAGTTCCCAGAAGCGCTCATGGAGCGGATGCGAAAGGCCGCACAGGCGCCCGCGGAATTTCATGCGGCGTGGAAGGCGCTGCATGGTCACGCCTACGAACTCGAGGGCAAGAGCGCGCCGTCGGACAAGTGGATGAAGGCCGCGCGCCCGTCTATCGCGAGCTTGAGTCCGGAGCAGCGGACCGCGTTTCTGACCACGGTGCTCGACATCCTCACGCCGGCGATGGGATTTCCGACCGACAATCTGGCACGCGCGGTCGTCTACCTCTCGGCCGACTGTGCAGCCGATGCTGTCGGACCGTTCCTGACACGCTACGCGCAGAACGTTTGCTTCGATGCCGTTCCCGGCTGGGGCATGCGCAACGAGCGCCTCGGCAACGCCTGCCTGTGGGCCTTGATCCACCTCAAGGAGGGTGGCGGCGTGCCTTATCTGGCCCGGCTGCTGACGCGCATAAAATATCCGAAGGTGAAAAAGCGTATCGAGGCGGCGCTGAACGAAGCGGCGGCCGAAGCGGGCATCGCCCGCAGCGAGCTCGACGAGCTGTCGATCCCGACGCATGACCTTAACGCGCGCGGCGCCGCCGAGATCGCGGTCGGTGAAGGCGCGGCGCTGCTGGCGATCGCGGGCACGGCCTCGATCGACGTGACGTGGCGCGCGGCGAACGGGAAAGTGTCCAAATCCGTCCCGGCCGCGCTCAAGGAGCACAAGGACGCGATCAAGTCGGTCAAGGCGCTTGCCAAGGAGATCGAGGCTGATCTGGCCGTTCAGCCTCCACGCCTGCAACGCTTGTGGCTCGATGACCGGCGCTGGACGGCCGAGATCTGGCGGCAGCGTTACGCGGAGCATCCCTTGCTCGGCGCGCTGAGCCGCCGGTTGATCTGGAACGTGCACCACGGAGACGGCCGGGTCGCTGCCATATGGTCAGATGACGGCATGACCGACGTGAGCGGCAAGCCGGTTTCGATCGACGGCGCGGAGATCACGCTCTGGCATCCGATCGGCTGTGCGGTCGAGGAGGTGATGGCATGGCGGGAGAAGCTCCGTGCACTGGATATCACGCAGCCGTTCAAGCAGGCGCACCGGGAAGTGTATCTCGTCACCGACGCCGAACGGCGTACCGGCGCCTACTCGAACCGCTTTGCCGGGCACATCGTCAAGCAGCACCAGCTCATGGCGCTGGCGCGCCTCAATGGCTGGATGATCACGCATCGTATCTGGGCCGACAGGCCCAACGACGAGCCGACGCACATCGTGCTGCCGCGGCAGGGTCTCGTCGCGGAATTCTGGACGGCGGGCGCCGGCGGCGATGATCCCGAGGTCAGCGAGTCGCAGGCTTATCTCTATCTGACGACCGATCAGCTCCGCTTCTACCGGATCGCAGATCCCGCCAAGCCGGTCGTCGCATCGGCGCGCGGCCCGGAAAGGGGAGCAGTCGTCAATATCGAGGACGTCCCGCCGCTCGCATTGTCCGAGGTGATGCGCCATTGCGACCTGTTCGTCGGCGTCGCCTCCGTCGCGAACGACCCCTATTGGGCCGATGGCGGCCAAGCCGCGGAACATCCCAACCAGTGGCGCCGCACGGTCGGCACCGCGTACTGGCGGAGGCAGGCTTTCGGCGATCTCAGCGCGATGGCCGAGACGCGCCTTGCTCTGTTGACGGCGCTTCTGCCGAGTCTAGCCATCGGCAAGGTCTCCCGCATCGTCGACGGCAAATATCTGCGCGTCGAGGGCAAGCGGCGCGCCTACAAGATTCATCTTGGCTCCGGCAGCATCCTCATGGAGCCGAACGACCGGTATCTGTGCATCGTCCCGGCGTCGGCGGCGTGGGCCGGGGCCGAGGTGCGCCTGCCGTTCGAGGGCGACAACATGCTGTCGATCATCCTGTCAAAGGCGGCCATGCTCGCCGACGATGACAAGATCACCGACGCCAGCATCCTGAGCCAGCTCGAACGGTGAACGCGGACGGCAGGTTTTGAGTGACCGGCTTTGCTGCGAAATGGCGCGCCCGGAACGATTCGAACGTCCGACCCTCAGATTCGTAGTCTGATGCTCTATCCAGCTGAGCTACGGGCGCGTGTTTCGCAAACAGCTGTGCGGGCGAGGCCCGCACGCAGCCTCCGGACGGAGCCTGAGGGGGTGCGAAAGAGCGCTCTGACTAGCCGCTCTTGTCCCGGTTGGCAAGGTCTGGGAGGGCGGTATTTGGGGCATTTGCGCCTCCCCACGATGTCATTCCGGGGCGATGCGGAGCATCAAGCCCGGAATCCAGAGGTTTTGGCGCGAGATTCCGGGTTCTCGCTACGCGAGCCCCGGAATGACGCGTGGGTGCTCGGAAACGCGGCGCCGGTCGGCCGCTGGCCGACCTTACGCCCTCGCCCGCTCGTTGCGAATGGAGAGGAGTTCCACGGGGCGGTCGGGGATCACGATCCGGAAGGTGGCGCCGATGGTGCCCTCGACGAGGTGAATGTCGCCGCCATGGGCGCGGACGAGCTCGGCGGCGATCGCGAGCCCAAGACCACTGCCGCCGGGGCGGCCCGAGGTCTGGAACGCCTCGAACAGGTGCTCCCGGGTCTTTGTCGGCACGCCGGGGCCGGTGTCGGAAACTTCCAGAATCGCGACCGCACCCTCGCGCTTGCCGGTGATCCGGATCTGCTGCGGGCTGGTCGCGCTCGCGGCGTGGGTTTCCAGCGCCTGCGCCGCGTTGCGGACGAGGTTGAGCAGCACGCGGAACAGCTGGTCGGGGTCGGCATCGATCGACAGCCCGCGCTCGATTGCGGCAACCCAGGTGATCGAGGCATCGGAGCCAAGGCCCGCGGTCTCGCGCACCTCCACGACCACCGGCTCGATCAAAATCAGGCGGCGATCGGGCGCGGCCTCCTGGGCGCGGCCGTAGGACAGGGTCGACTGGCAGAACGCGATGGCGCGCTCGAGCGAGCGCACGAGCTTGGGCGCAAAGCGCTGCACCCGCGGATCGGGCACGCTCGCAAGCTGGTCGGACAACAGCTGCGCTGAGGCCAGCAGGTTGCGCAAATCGTGGTTGATCTTGGAGACGGCAAGGCCAAGCGCCGCGAGCCGGCTCTTCTGATGCAGCATCGACATCAGGTCGCGCTGCATGTCCGACAGCTCGCGCTCGGCAACCCCGATCTCGTCGCCGCGCTGGCTCGGCACGATGATTCCCGCCGAGCTCTCGGGGTTTTCATGGAAGCCCACCAGGCTCGCGGTCAGCCGCCGCATCGGCCGCACGAACAGATAGTGGAGCGCGAGATAGACGAGGCCCGCGGTCAGGACCGCGATGAACAGGGCGACGACCACGACGTTGCGGGAGAAGCGGTACATCGCCTGCCGCAGCGGCAATTCATCGGTGACGACCTCGATGAACTGCGCATTGCCGCTCGCCGGGCCGACGATGCGGATGGCCTGGTTGCCGGTCTCCAGCATCATCTGGAAGGAGCCGGTGATCGCCTGCCATGCCGTCATCTCGCGCAGGTCGATGTCGTGCTCGATCGCGGCAGGCAAGTCGGCGCTGGCGAGCAGACGGCGCTGCTGGCCCATCTTGATCGCGACCGCGCGCGCATTGATGCTCCTGAGAATCTGCCGCGACAGCGAGTCCGGGACCATGCCGAGCGGCGCGGCGTCGAGCACCAGCGCTGCGGTGTTCGCCGCGGCGACGCGGTCGTTCAGCCGGTTGACCCAGAAGTTGGCGATCGCGGGCACGTAGAGCATGCTCGCCGCGATCATCACGAGGGGGACGGTCAGCAGCAGCAGCTTGCCGGACAGGCCGAGCCGGCGCGGGGCACGCGGCCGCACCGCCGCCGGGTCAGGCGGCCCCATGGATTCCAGGTCTTGGCGCCCTAGGTCCTGGCGCTCCAAGCCCCTTTGGGCGGGCTGAAGGTCTGTCGCTGACACGAATATCGCCTTCGTTGGCCTCGACTCGCGGAGGATGCGGCCCCTGACACCGGTCGGTCAAATTACGGATCGCTAATCTGCCAACGTAGGATGTAGGCGCGGAAACTGCGAGTCGCTACCTCCACTGGGAAAAACCCCGCGGAAACAGCGATATTCGCCAATTGGACCCGCCGCGCAGCGTTGACGAAAAGGGGACGCTCCCTTATAAGCCGCGCCGAATTGTCCGCGATGACCCGGTGTGACACCGGGAGCGGCTCTTTTGGGGCCGGAAAGGGCCCGCTTTGGGCCGCATCTTTCGGACGTATCCATCAATTCCAAAGGCAAATTGCCCGGTCAGCGGAGAACAACCCGTGAAGCGGACTTATCAACCCAGCAAACTGGTGCGCAAGCGCCGTCACGGCTTCCGTGCCCGCCTCGCCACCGCCGGCGGCCGCAAGGTCCTCGCCGCCCGGAGAGCCCGCGGCCGCAAGCGTCTGAGCGCCTGAGCCGGACTGGCCCTTTTTGGGATTTCATCATGGATCGGCTGAGGCAGCGGGCGGATTTCCTCGCCGTTGCCAATGGCGCGCGGGTGAACAGGCCCGCGTTCGTCCTGCAAAGCCGTTGCCGCGATGACGCCGGCCCGATCAGGGTCGGCTTTACCGTTACCAAAAAAAACGGCACTGCCACCGAGCGCAATCGCATCCGGCGCAGGCTTCGCGAACTGGTGAAGCGCTGCGACCCAGTGTCGATGCACCCCCACCATGATTATGTGCTAGTCGGCCGCAGGGACGCGCTCACGCGCGACTTCGCGGTCATGCTCGACGACCTCCGCGCGGCGTTCGCCCAATCGCAGCGCCCGGCGTCGAAGGGACGTGGGCAGAAGCCCTCACTCACGGGCCGCAAACCGGACTGATGACGAGAATCCAGAGATGACCGACAATCGCAACACCATCATCGCCGTCATTCTGTCCGGCCTGGTGCTGATCGCCTGGCAGTATTTCTACAACGTGCCGCAGATGGAGAAGCAGCGCGCGCAGCAGCAGGCTCAGGCCGAGCTCCAGAAGAGCACGCCGCAGCCGACAGCCACCGCGACGCCCGGCGCCACGCCGCAAGCCGGCAACGCAGGCCAGCCGTCGGCGGCGCCGGCCGCGAACCAGCAGGCCCAGCCGGTCGTTGCCCGCGACACCGCGCTTGCCGCAGCCCCGCGCGTGAAGATCGACACGCCGCGGCTTGCCGGCAGCGTTTCGCTGAAGGGCGGACGCATCGACGACCTTGCGCTGGTGCAATACCGCGAAACGGTCGATCCGAGTTCGCCGCCGATCGTCCTCTATTCGCCCTCGGGCACGGCGGAACCCTATTACGCCGAGTTCGGCTGGGTGCCGGCGACGGGTGTCACGGCCAAGCTGCCGGACGCCCAGACCATCTGGCAGCAGGACGGCAGCGGCAGCCTGACGCCGTCGACGCCGGTGGTGCTGAAATGGGACAATGGCGAGGGCCTCAGCTTCCGCCGCACCATCTCGGTCGACGACCACTATCTCTTCACCATCAAGGACGAGGTGAGCAACGTCGGCAATGCGCCGGTCACGCTCTATCCTTTCGCCCTGATCTCGCGCCACGGCACGCCGCAGGTCTCGGGCTACTACATCCTGCATGAAGGCCTGATCGGCTATCTCGGCGACCAGGGCTTGCAGGAATACGCCTACAAGAAGATCGACGAAGCCAAGCAGGTGAACTTCAAGGCCACCAACGGCTGGCTCGGCATGACCGACAAGTACTGGGCCTCGGCGCTGTTGCCCGACACCAATGCCCAGCTCCAGGCCCGTTTCTCGTCGAACCCCACCGGCAATTTGCACACCTACCAGACCGACTATCTGCTCGATCCCGTCACGGTCGCGATCGGCGGCACCGCGACGGCCAATGCGCGGCTGTTTGCGGGCGCCAAGGAAGCCGGCGTCGTCGGCGTGTTCCCGTTCGCCGGGCTCGGCGGCTACAATAAGGATCTCGGCCTGAACCATTTCGATCTGTTGATCGACTGGGGCTGGTTCTACTTCATCACCAAGCCGATGTTCCTGGGGCTCGACTTCTTCTACCGCTTCTTCGGCAATTTCGGCATCTCGATCCTGCTCGTGACCGTGATCGTGAAGCTGCTGTTCTTCCCGCTGGCGAACAAGTCCTACGCCTCGATGGCGAAGATGAAGTCGATCCAGCCGCAGCTTCAGGCGCTCCGCGAGCGCTATCCCGACGACAAGGTGAAGCAGCAGCAGGAGATGATGGAGATCTACCGCAAGGAGAAGATCAATCCGGTCGCCGGCTGTCTTCCCGTGGTGATCCAGATCCCGGTGTTCTTCTCGCTCTACAAGGTGCTGTTCGTCACCATCGAGATGCGGCACGCGCATTTCTACGGCTGGATCAAGGACCTCTCGGCGCCGGATCCGACCAATTTGTTCACGCTGTTCGGGCTGATCCCGTTCGATCCGACCACGATCCCGGTGTTCGGCCACTATCTCGCGCTCGGCGTCTGGCCGATCATCATGGGCATCACGATGTGGTTCCAGATGAAGCTCAACCCGACGCCGCCGGATCCGACGCAGAAGATCATCTTCGACTGGATGCCGCTGATCTTCACCTTCATGCTGGCGGGCTTCCCCGCGGGCCTCGTGATCTACTGGGCCTGGAACAACACGCTCTCGGTGATCCAGCAGAGCTTCATCATGCGCCGCAACGGCGTGAAGGTGGAGCTGTTCGACAATCTCAAGGCGACGTTCGCAAAGAAGGCGACGTAGCCACAACTTCGAACCTCATCCTGAGGAGCGGCCGCAAGGCCGCGTCTCGAAGGATGGCCACGGGCACCGGGGTCTTCATGGTTCGAGACGGCGCTTGACGCGCCTCCTCACCATGAGGGACTAGCACTGGGCCGTGGCATGAGTGACGACATCGACGACAGGCTGATCGAAGCGGGGCGAAAGCTGTTCGCGCGCGAGTGGCGGTTCGTGTGGGCGTCGCCCTCGATTCAAACGCTGCCACCGATGGCGGGGCTGGAGGTCGCCTTTGCCGGACGCTCCAATGTCGGCAAGTCCAGCCTGATCAACGCGCTGACCGGCCGCAACAATCTCGCGCGCACCTCGCATACGCCAGGGCGGACGCAGGAGCTGATCTTCTTCGAGGGCCCCGACAACACCGGCCTGCGGCTCGTCGACATGCCCGGCTATGGCTATGCCAAGGCGCCGAAGACGCAAGTCGCATCCTGGACCGACCTGATTCACAAATTCCTGCTCGGCCGCGCGTCACTGGCGCGCGTCTACGTGCTGATCGACGCGCGGCATGGCCTCAAGGATGTCGATCTCGAAATCCTGAAGACGCTCGATCGCTCGGCCGTCAGCTACCAGATCGTGCTCACCAAGGCCGATCAGGTGAAGGCTTCCGAGCTTGGCAGCCGCATCACCGAGACCGAAGCGGCGCTGGCAAAGCACCCGGCCGCGTTTCCCAACGTGCTCGCGACCTCCTCGCGCAGCTCGACCGGCATGGAGAGCTTGCGCGCCGCGATGGCGCGGCTCTTGGAAGAGCGGGCATCGTGATGCCACGATTGTTGCGCCTGCCGATCGTCCTTGCCGGCCTGATGGGCGCGGCCGGCGTAGCGCTGGCGGCAGCCGCCGCCCATGGCGACGCCGCGGGCCGGCTTGGCCCGGCAAGCGCCATGCTGCTGTTTCATGCAACCATCATATTTGCCACCGTCGCACTGATCGCGCACGGCCTTCTGCACGGCGAAATTGGTCTTGTCGCAGCGTTCGGCTTCGTAATCGGGGCAGGATTGTTCGCGGGCGACCTCACCGTGCGCCAATATGCCGGCCACGGACTGTTTCCTTATGCCGCGCCGACCGGCGGCACGCTGTTGATTGCGAGCTGGCTGGCGGTGAGCGTCGCTTCGATGTGGCCAAGGAAGTAACGCTTCAACTTACCCTCCCCTGAAGAGGGAGGGTAGGAACATCGCTTTGCGTGAACGCCGCCAATCGGATAGAACGCGGCCGACAGTCCCGCCAGCGAGATCCGCCCCATGACCGACATCTCTCCGCTCGACCAGGCCCGCATCCTGTCCGAAGCGCTGCCGCACATGCAGCAGTACGACGAGGAAACCATCGTCATCAAGTATGGCGGCCATGCCATGGGCGACGAGGAGACCGCGAAGAATTTTGCCCGCGACATCGTGCTGCTCGAGCAGACTGCCATCAATCCGGTGGTCGTGCATGGCGGCGGGCCGCAGATCGCGACCATGCTCAAGCGCCTCGGCATCGTCTCCGAATTCGCCGCCGGCCTGCGCATCACCGATGCCGCGACCATCGAGATCGTCGAGATGGTACTGGCCGGCTCCGTCAACAAGCAGATCGTCGGCTACATCAACGAAGCTGGCGGCAAGGCCGTGGGGCTGTCCGGCAAGGACGGCAACATGGTGAAGGCGTCGAAGACGACGCGCACCATCATCGATCCGGACTCGCATATCGAGAAGGCGGTCGATCTCGGCTTCGTCGGCGACCCCGAGAAGGTCGACCTCACGCTGCTCAATCAGCTGATCGGCTACGAGCTGATCCCGGTGCTGGCGCCGCTCGCGACCTCCAAGGAAGGCCTGACGCTGAACGTCAACGCCGACACCTTTGCAGGGGCCGTCGCCGGCGCGCTGAAGGCAAAACGTCTGCTGCTGCTCACCGACGTGCCGGGCGTGCTCGACAAGTCGAAGAAGCTGATCCCGCAACTCTCCGTCAAGGACGCGCGGAAGCTGATCGCCGACGGCACCATTTCCGGCGGCATGATCCCGAAGGTCGAGACTTGCATCTATGCGCTCGAACAGGGCGTGCAGGGCGTCGTCATCATCGACGGCAAGATGCAGCACGCGGTGCTGCTCGAGCTCTTCACCAACCAGGGCACGGGAACGCTGATCCACAAGTGATGGACGAGCGGCAAAAGAGAGACGTCATGGCCGGGCTTGTCCCGGCCATCCACGACCTTTCGGCCCATACAAAGAACGTGGATGCCCGGGACAAGCCCGGGCATGACGAGCAGAGAACGAGGCGGCACGGTCGCTCTCCCCTCACTCGCTTCCTGATGACCCTGCCGACAGCGGCTTTGTCTTTCTTCTTCTCCTCCGCCCCGGCTCTCGCCGACCTCAAGATCTGCAACCGCATGTCCTATGTCGTGGAAGCCGCGATCGGCATCGACGACAAGGCGGCGACCGCGACGCGCGGCTGGTTCCGGATCGATCCCGCCACCTGCCGCGTGGTGGTGCAGGGCACGCTGACCGCCGACCGTATCCTGCTCAACGCCCGCGCGCTCGGCGTCTATGGCGCCTCGCCGATCCCGCAGAACGGCAGCGACATGCTGTGCATCGCGCAGGAGAATTTCGTGATCGCCGCCGCGCGCCAATGCCGCAGCGGGCAAACGCAAGCCGCCTTCACCCAGGTGACGCCGACCCAGGGCGACGACGGCAACCTCATCGCCTATCTGGCCGAGGACTCAGAGTATGACGACGAGCAGGCCCGGCTCGCCGGCATCCAGCGGCTGCTGGAGATCGCCGGCTATGACGCCGGCGCGATCGACGGCGTCGACGGGCCGAAGACGCAATCAGCGCTCGCCGCTTTCCTCAGGAGCCGCGGACTGCCGTCCGACGTCGTGCAGTCGCCCAACCTCTTCAAGACCATGGTTGACGCGGTGCAGACACCGTCAACGAGCGGCCTGACCTGGTGCAACGACACCCCGCACAGGGTGATGGCGGCGGTCGCGACCGACGACGGCAAGGCCGTGACGAGCCGCGGCTGGTACCGCATCGATCCCGGCAAGTGCCTGCATCCTGACGTCGCCGGCCAGCCGAAACAGATTTTCAGCTTTGCGGAAGCCGTCGACGCCGACAACCGCACCATCAAGCTGAAGGACAAGCCGCTGAACTGGGGCGGCGAGAAGCAGCTTTGCACGCGCGAGACCAAGTTCGAAACCAACGAGCAGGCCGATTGTGGAGCGCGAGGATTTGCGGCGTCGGGATTTGGCGCGGTGGACATGAGCAGCGGCGGCAAGACGCTGCGCTTTGCGATGCCGTGATGGTGTTGATGGGATGATGACGACGACGCCACACACTCCGTCGTCGTCCTGGCGAAAGCCAGGACCCACTACCCCAGGATTGGGTTTGGCGAAGAACGACGACCAGAGTGCCCCATCGATAAATCACGCGGTATGGGTCTTGGCTTTCGCCAGGACGACGATTGAGCGCAGAGCGCCGCCGCGGTCAACGGATAGAGATTTGTGATGACCCCACCCCGCCCCTTCACCCATATCGACACCTGGGTGTTCGATCTCGACAACACGCTCTACCCGCATCACGTCAACCTGTGGCAGCAGGTCGATGCGCGGATCGGTGAGTTCGTTTGCAGTTGGCTGAACGTGACGGCTGAGGAAGCCCGCAATATCCAGAAGGACTATTACCGCCGCTTCGGCACCACCATGCGCGGCATGATGACACTGCATGGCGTGCGCGCCGACGACTACCTCGCCTATGTGCACAAGATCGACCACTCGCCGCTGGAGCCGAACCCGGCGCTCGGCGAGGCCATCGCGAAGCTTCCGGGGCGCAAGCTGATCCTGACCAACGGCTCGGTCGACCACGTCGATGCCGTGCTGTCACGGCTCGGCCTCGCCACGCACTTCGATGCGGTGTTCGACATCATCGCGGCCGAATTCGAGCCGAAGCCGGCGCGGCAGACCTACCAGAAATTCCTGAGCCAGCACGCGGTCGATCCGACCCGGGCCGCGATGTTCGAGGACCTCGCCCGCAACCTCACCGTTCCGCACGAGCTCGGCATGACCACGGTGCTGGTGGTGCCCGACGGCACGAAGGAAGTGGTCCGCGAGGACTGGGAACTGGAAGGCCGCGACGCCGCCCATGTCGACCATGTCACGGATGATCTGGCGGGGTTCTTGGCGAGGCTGTCGCCGAAATCGTAGCCCGGCTGAGTATGCCTTGACTCCGCGGGCCCGAATCCCGAAAAAGCGTCCCAATTCATCACGCATCTCCGTCTTCCCGAGAGGAAATCCCGATGTCCCTCCAAGCCCTCGAATCCACCATCAACGGCGCCTTCGATGCGCGTGACGGCATCTCGACCTCCACCAAGGGCGAAGTTCGCGAGGCCGTGGATCATGCGCTGGAGATTCTGGACAAGGGCGAGGCGCGCGTCGCCGAGCGTGAGGCCAGCGGCAAGTGGAAGGTCAATCAGTGGCTGAAGAAGGCGGTGCTGCTCTCCTTTCGCCTCAACGACATGAGTGCCATTCCCGGTGGTCCCGGCAAGGCCTCCTGGTGGGACAAGGTGCCCTCGAAGTTCGACGGCTGGGGCGAGAACCGGTTTCGCGACGCCGGCTTCCGTGCCGTGCCCGGCGCGATCGTGCGCCGCTCGGCCTTCATCGCGCGCAACGTCGTGTTGATGCCGTCCTTCGTCAATCTCGGCGCTTACGTCGATGAGGCGACCATGATCGACACCTGGTCGACCGTCGGCTCTTGCGCGCAGATCGGCAAGCGCGTGCACATCTCCGGCGGCGTAGGCATCGGCGGCGTGCTCGAGCCGCTGCAGGCCGAGCCCGTCATCATCGAGGACGACTGCTTCATCGGCGCGCGCAGCGAGGTTGCCGAGGGCGTCATCGTGCGCAAGGGCGCGGTGCTGGCCATGGGCGTGTTCCTGGGCGCTTCGACCAAGATCGTGGACCGCGAGACCGGAGAGGTCTTCGTCGGCGAAGTGCCGGAATATTCGGTGGTGGTGCCGGGTGCGCTGCCCGGCAAGCCGATGAAGAACGGCCAGATCGGCCCAAGCACCGCCTGCGCGGTGATCATGAAGCGCGTCGACGAGCGCACGCGATCGAAGACCAGCATCAACGAGCTGCTGCGGGATTGATCTGCGTCTCCAAGGTCGTCCTGGCGAAAGCCAGGACCCGTACCGCGGAATCCCTCGTTGCGGATCGTCGAAGTACCGGGCAACGAATCTTCGCCAAACTACGCCCTGTGGTAATGGGTCCCGGCCTGCGCCGGGACGACGCCGATATCGGAATCGGCTCGCGCGTCGCAGCCCTGGGACCAGCAGAGCGAGCTCGAATTTGTCCCGCCCAGCGCTAGCCCGCCCAGCGGCATGCATGTTAAGCGGGGGTCATGACCGATGCCCTGTCCATTGCCCGCGATCTCATCCGCTGTCCCTCGGTAACGCCGGCCGATGCCGGTGCGCTCGGGGTGCTCGAAAGGCTCCTCACTGAGGCCGGCTTCACCTGCCATCGCGTGACCTTCTCCGAAGCAGGCTTTGCCGATGTCGACAATCTCTACGCGCGGATCGGCAGCGAAGGTCCGCATATCACCTTTGCCGGCCACACCGACGTGGTGCCGCCGGGTGATGAAAGCGCCTGGAGCGTCGGTGCGTTCTCCGGCGAGGTGAAGGACGGCGTCCTGCACGGCCGCGGCGCGGTCGACATGAAGGGCGGCATCGCCTGCTCGGTTGCAGCGGTGCTGGAGCATCTCGCTGCGAACGGCGGCAAGGCGCGCACTGACGGCAAGGGCTCGATCTCCTTCCTGATCACGGGCGACGAGGAAGACGTCTCGATCAACGGCACGATCAAGCTGTTGAAGTGGGCCGCGGCGCGCGGCGAGACGTTCGATCATTGCGTGCTCGGCGAGCCCTCCAATGTCGAGACACTCGGCGACACCATCAAGGTCGGCCGCCGCGGCTCGCAATCCGGCACGCTCCATGTCGAGGGACGGCAAGGCCACGTCGCCTACCCACACCGCGCGTCCAATCCGGTGCCTGATATCTCCCGGCTGATCGTGGCGATCTCGGAGGAGCCGCTGGACCATGGCAGCGCGCAATTCCAGGCCTCCAACCTGGAATTCACTTCCGTCGACGTCGGCAACTCCGCCTACAACGTGATCCCCGGCCAGGCCCGCGCCAAGTTCAACATCCGCTACAACGACAACCACACGCAGGCGAGCCTGCGTGAGCTGGTCGAGACGCGGCTGACCAAAGCCTGCGGCAACCGCATCCGCGCGCACATCGCCTGGGAGCCTTCGAACTCCAACGTGTTCGTCACCAAGCCCGGCCCGTTCACCGATCTCGCGGTCTCCGCGATCGAGGAGGTGACGGGACGCAAGCCCGAGCTGTCGACATCAGGCGGCACCTCGGATGCGCGCTTCATTTCCAGCTATTGCCCGGTGATCGAATTTGGCCTCGTCGGCCAGACCATGCACCAGGTCGACGAACGCGTAACGGTGGCGGACCTGGAGAAGCTGACGAAGGTCTATCGCGGGATTTTGACGCGGTATTTCGCTTAGGGCTTCCGCTGCCGCCGTTCACTCCGCCGTCGCCTCCCACTCCGCTGTCATCGTCCGCGAAGGCGGACGATCCAGTATTCCAGAGACAGCGACGAATACGGAGGAGCCGCGGCGTACTGGATTCCCCGCCTTCGCGGGGAATGACAATGGAGAGCGTGGCAAGAGCCTCAGTCGCTCGTCGCTTAGTAATCCACCCGCACCAGATACAGCCCCTGCGGCGGGGCGACGATGCCGCAGGCGGCGCGGTTGCGGGCGGCGAGCGCCGCGGAGAGGTCATCGGCGCTCCAGCGGCCTTCGCCGACCCAGACCAGCGAGCCGACCATCGAGCGGACCTGGCTGTGCAGGAAAGAGCGCGCCGAGGTGAGGATCGTCACCTCGCGCCCGTCGCGCAGCACGTCGAGCTGGTCGAGCGTCTTCTCCGGCGATTTGGCCTGGCACTCGGTATCGCGAAAGGTCGTGAAATCGTGCTTGCCGATCAGGCGCTGTGCGGCCGCGTGCATGGCGTCGGTGTCGAGCCGGCGCGCCACGCGCCAGGCATGGCCGGCATCGAGCGCGAGGTTGGCGCGCGTGTTGACGATCCGATAGCGGTAGTGGCGCTTGATGGCCGAGAAGCGCGCCTCGAAAGTTTCCGGCACGATCTCAGCTTCGAGCACCGCGATCGGAGCGGGGCGCAGATGCGCGTTCAGGCCATCGCGAAGGCGATCCGGCGCAAAGGGCTTTTCGATATCGACATGCGCGACCTGGCCAAGTGCATGCACGCCGGCATCGGTGCGGCCGGCGCCGTGCACGCGCACCGCCCTGCCGCACATTGCCTTCACGGCCATCTCGAGTGCGCCCTGCACGGAAGGCAGCGTCTCCTGCACCTGCCAGCCGCAGAACGGCGCGCCGTCATATTCGATGGTGAGCTTGTAGCGGGGCATTTTTCCCGGTGTCATCGTCCGCGCAGGCGGACGATCCAGTACGCCGTGACGGTTCGGTCCAATTTTCAAGTGCCTCGGCGTACTGGATACCCTGCCTTCGCGGGGTATGACAGTGTCAGGTGAATTTCGCACCCGCCTTCAGCGGCACGCCGCGCAAGAAGTCCGCAGCCTGCATCCGCGCCTTGCCCTCGCGCTGCAGCTCGATGATGCGGATCGCACCCTCGCCGCAGGCGATCGTGAGGAGGTCGTCGAGCACCTCGCCCGGCGCACCCGAGCCTTTTGCTAGCTCACAGCGCAGGATTTTGACGCGGGCGTTCTCGGTCACGCCAGTGAGCTCGCTCCAGGCGCCGGGAAACGGCGACAAGCCGTGGATGTGGCGTAGGACCGCGCGCGCCGGCTTGCTCCAGTCGATCCGCGCCTCGGCCTTGTCGATCTTGGCCGCATAGGTGACGCCGTCCTCGCTCTGCTTCTTGAGCTGGAGCCCGCCGCGTTCGAGCGCGGCCACGGCGCGCACCATCAGGTCTGCGCCGAGCCGGGCGAGGCGATCGTGCAGATCGGCGGCGGTCATGGTGTCCGAGATCGCAAGACGCTCGGCCATGGCGACGTCGCCGGTGTCCAGCCCCACGTCCATCTTCATCACCATGACGCCGCTCTCGGCATCACCAGCCATGATCGCGCGGTTGATCGGCGCGGCACCGCGCCAGCGTGGCAGCAGTGAGGCATGCAGATTGTAGCAGCCGAGCTTTGGGGCATCGAGGATCGCCTGCGACAGGATCATGCCGTAAGCGACCACGACGGCCGCATTGGCGTCGAATGCGCGGAATTCGTCGAGCGCTTCCGGCGTCTTCAGCGTCTTTGGTGTCAGTACGGGAATGCCGAGCTTTCGCGCGGCGTCTTCCACCGGCGTCGGTTGCAACTGCAGCCCGCGCCGCCCGCCCGGCTTCGGCGCGCGAGTGTAGACGGCCACGATCTCGTGGCCATGCGCGACGAGCTCGAGCAGCGTCGGCACGGAAAAATCGGGCGTGCCCATGAAGATGAGGCGGAGAGGCATGGGGCGAGACAATCCTCAGAACGAGCAAGGTACTCGTCATGGCCGGGCTTGTCCCGGCCATCCACGCCCTTCTTGCTCGCGGAGCGAAGAACGTGGATGCCCGGCACAAGGCCGGGCATGACGGCGGAGGAGGCGCCTCACTCCACCGCGCGCTTGGCGGCTTTCTCGAACTTCTTGAACACGCGGTCGCGCTTGAGCTTCGACAAATAGTCGACGAACAGCACGCCATTGAGATGGTCGATCTCGTGCTGGATGCAGGTGGCGTAGAGCCCTTCGGCATCCTCCTCGTGCAGCTTGCCGTCGAGATCGATGAAGCGCACCCGCACCTTCGCAGGCCGCTCGACCTCCTCGTAATATTCGGGGATCGACAGACAGCCTTCCTCGTAGACCGACAGCTCCTCGGATGAGGCGACGATCTCCGGATTGATGAAGACGCGCGGCTCTCGCGCGGTCTCGCCGTTCTCGTCACGCTTGGCGAGGTCCATGGTGATGAGGCGCAGGGGTTGCGCGACCTGGATCGCCGCAAGCCCGATGCCGGGCGCGTCGTACATGGTCTCGAACATGTCGTCGGCAAGCTTGCGGATCTCCGCCGTGACCTTCTCGATCGGCTTGGAGACCAGACGCAACTGCTTGTCGGGCAGGATGATGATTTCTCTTAGGGCCATGGCGGCGATTTAAGCCGGCCGCCCGATGCGGTCAATGTGGCCGGGAACACCGTTAAAGGTTCGCTAACCATAAAAATTAGGCTTCCGTTAACCATAAAAATTCACTGCTGGTTAACCATAAATGTTCCCTCTTCGTTCGCGCGCTCTCGCGAATCGGCTAGAAGGACTACATGAACGAGATCATTTTTACCGCTGGCGACTGGCCGGTGCGCACCGTGGATGCGCTGATCGGCTTCGGTGTGCTGGCCCTCATCCTGCTCCTCGTGATCGCCATCGTGATTGCGCGCGGCTCGCGGCGGGGCGCGGAACTCGCCATGGCCCAGACCATCCGGGCCGACGAGCTGGAGGAGCGCCTGAGCCAGATGCTGCACGCCCAGAGCGAGGCGTCGGGCCGCGTCGACGCCATGGCGCAGGCGCTCGCCGGCCGCCAGGCCGAGATGGCGCGCGCGGTCAACGAGCGGCTGGATTCGGTCACCCATCGCGTCGGCCAGTCCATGGAGCATACGACCCGCAACACCATGGAGAGCCTGCGGGCGCTGCACGAGCGGCTCGGGATCATCGACAGCGCGCATAAGAACCTCACCGACCTGACCACGCAGGTGACGACCTTGCGCGACGTGCTCGCCAACAAGCAGTCGCGCGGCGCGTTCGGCCAGGCGCGGATGGAAGCGATCGTCCAGGACGGGCTGCCGAAGGGCTCCTACGAGTTCCAGTTCACGCTCTCGACCGGCAAGCGGCCCGACTGCGTGGTGTTCCTGCCCGACCAGCGCCCGCTCTGCATCGACGCCAAATTTCCGCTGGAGGCGATGACTGCGCTGCACGACGCGCGCACCGACGAGGAGCGGCGCATCGCCACGCAGCGGCTGCGCGGCGACGTGGTGAAGCATGTCAGCGACATCTCCGAAAAATATCTCGTCACCGGCGAGACCCAGGAGATGGCGCTGATGTTCGTGCCGTCGGAGTCGGTCTATGCCGAAATCCACGATGGCTTCGACGACGTGATCCAGAAGGCCTATCGCGCCCGCGTCGTGCTGGTGTCGCCCTCGCTGCTGATGCTCGCAATCCAGGTCATGCAGCAGATCATGAAGGACGCGCGCATGCGCGACGCCGCCGACCAGATCCGTACCGAGGTGATCAAGCTCGGCGACGATCTCGGTCGCCTGCGCGATCGCGTGCTGAAACTGCAGAAGCACTTTGCCGACGTGAACGAGGACGTGCGCCAGGTCCTGATCTCGGCCGACAAGATCGAGAAGCGCGCCGGCCGCATCGAGGAGCTCGATTTCAGCAAGACTGACGCGCCGGAGGGGCCGCGGCTCGTCGCAAGCGGCCCAGAGCTGTTCCCGCGCAAGCTGCAAGCGGGGGAGTGATCGTCTTAGATGAAGTAACCTGCCGCCCGCTGTCGTCGCCCGGCTTGACCGGGCGACCCAGTATCCCAGAGACGTCAGATGAGCGCACGCTGCTACTACGTCTACATTCTGGCCAGCAAGATCGGTGGAACGCTTTATATCGGTGTGACAAATGATTTGGTCCGCCGGGTGGCCGAGCACAGGCTGAAATTGGTCGAGAGCTTTACGAAGGAATACGACGTCCTGAAGCTGGTCTATTTCGAGCAGTTCGATGATCCCGAGAATGCGATCAAGCGGGAGA
>NZ_JBANBA010000270.1:0-1354 GCF_059803475.1 Bradyrhizobium sp. UFLA05-89
GCTCGCTTGCGGAGCGGATGCCGGGCTACCCGGTGTGGAATGGCTGGGCGGGGAGGAACGCACCAACTATCCGCTGACCTTGTCGGTGGAGGATTTTGGCGAGGCGCTCGGGCTGACGGTGCAGGTGGCGGAGCCAATCTCGGCGGATCGGATCTGCGGCTACATGCAGCAGACGCTGGCGCAGCTGGCGGAGGCGCTGGAGCGGGCGCCGGACATGCCAGTGCGGGAGCTGGACATCCTGCCGGCCGATGAGCGCGCGTATCTGCTGGAGGAGCTGAACCGGACGGCGGCGCCGTATCCCGAGCAGCAGTGCATCCATGAGCTGTTCGAGGCCCAGGTGCGCCAGGCGCCGAATGCGGTGGCGGTGGTCGATCAGGACCAGCGCGTAAGCTATGGCGAGCTCAATGCGCGGGCCAACCAGCTGGCGCATCATCTGATCGGGCTCGGAGTGAAGCCGGACCAGCCGGTGGCGATCTGTCTTGCGCGCAGCGTCGCGATGGTGGTCGGGCTCCTGGCGATCCTCAAGGCGGGGGGCGCGTATCTGCCGCTGGATCCGGCCTATCCGTCGGCGCGGCTCAAGCAGGTTCTCGAGGATGCGGCGCCGCGTCTGCTGCTGGCCGATGCGGCCGGCCGTGCCGCGCTGGGCAGCGACGCGCTGGCCGGTGTGAGCGTGGTGGATCTCGACGCGGCAACGCCGGCCTGGGCGAACCTGCCGGCTTCCGATCCGGACCCGCGCACGCTCGGCCTGAGCGCGCGCCACCTCGCCTATGTGATCTACACCTCGGGATCATCAGGCACTCCCAAGGGCGTCGAAATGTCCCATTGCTCGCTTCTGAATTTGCTTTCGTGCTCGCCGGAGCGTGGCGCGCCCAAACGGCGCACCCTTCAGTTTACAACGCTGAACTTCGACGTCGCATTGCAGGAATTCTTCAGTTGCTGGAGGGACGGAGGCGCGCTCGTCCTCGTCAAAGAAGAGGTCCGTTCGGACGTCTCCGCCCTAATGGAGTTTGTGCGGGCTGAGGCTATCGAACGACTTTTCCTACCATTTGTCGTCCTTCACCATTTTGCGGAAGTCTGGGCCTCGCATCGAGTGCTGCTGCCCTCGCTAAGTGAGATCTATACAGCGGGCGAGCAATTGCAGGGGACTCCAGTGCTCAAGTCGTTGCTCGAAGTGCACCCAAGCGCGAGATTGATCAATCAGTACGGGCCCGTAGAAACCCACGTGGTCACGGAGCACCGTCTCGCTGCTGACCCATCATGCTGGTCGCGATTGCCTCCGATCGGCCGTCCGATTGCGAACACGCAGGTATATCTGCTTGACGGTCACCGTGGGCCTGTTCCGTTTGGGGCGGTG
>NZ_JBANBA010000271.1:0-1278 GCF_059803475.1 Bradyrhizobium sp. UFLA05-89
CGTATCGCACGCGATCTGGAGGAAGCTAGACCCTGGCGCCAACGGCGGCCAAGTATTCAGGCAGGAGCGGCCTGAAAACTCTCCAATTCCGGCATAGCATGGCTATCAGGAATATTGATAGTCGTCCGTTAAGAAGCCGGATTGAGCTGGGTTGGCCAGGCGATCGGCGCCTTTGGCTTTGCAGCTGCCGAGTGACCTTCGGTCTGCATGTGCCTTATGCCGGGGTCGACAGCGCAGTTCGTGCTTTACGGCGCCGAAGAAGCCGCGCTTCTGGCCGGAGATGAAGAGGCGACGTGGCTTTTGCACGTGTGGCCGCGTAGGCCCGTTCGAGCCTTCACGCCGAACTCGTAAGGGCCCCGGCTTTGCCCTTGCCGATGCATTCGACTTCCGAGGGCATGGACGGAATAGAGCTTCCAGCCGCGCTGGCGCGACTGCTGTGAGCGGATCTGCGTGGCTCGCCAAGCGGGAGTGCCAACGCCTCCTCCAGTGCTGGCGGACCTTCATCTTGCGGCGGATGTCGCGGATGATCCGGCCGAGCCTGCCTGCGCTGGATACGCAACTGCCGTTGATGCCGCCTGCACTGTTTGGCGCGGGCGTAGCGGGAAGCCGTCGTCGCCGTAGCCTTGGCCGCGCGATGATAGGATTAGCCGTGCCTTGTCGCCAGGCGCTGAGCCCCTTCCATGTCCTTTTGCAAGTAGAAAGGCGCGAAGCGTCGATCACCGCACCGGAGGTGCGGCGGTGAGCATGATGCAAGGTGATGCTGTCAGGTCGGGAGCAGAACGACGATCGCGACGGTCGATCAATCTTCCATTCGCGGGTCGAGACCGCATGACCGTTTTTCGTCGCAGGCCTACCTCGGACTTAGAGCGGGCGTCGGGGTAACCCGGCCCGATGGGGCTCTCGAGGGTTGCCTTGACCGAGTGTCCTGCTCCCGGCCAAACAGGCCGGCGCCAGCTTGACTAAATTGTCACCGGCTTCACCTCTCGGCCGATCTCCCAGGAACGGCGCGACCAGCTTGTCGGTCGCATCAGCACCATGGCTGCCGATTGGACGATGGGACCCCTCGTAGAAGCGCTGCGCGGATCGCGTGGGCTTGATCTCATTTCAGCGTGAGCGTCATCCAGGGACCACGCTCTGAGGGCTAATCTGGTCGGTTAGGAAGACCTCGTGGACTGAATCATCACGAGGTCTCGCCATGTCTGGATACGCCTATCCTCAAGGATTTTTCTGACACGCTGCAGCGTGTCGAGATCATCACTGGGACCGGCCGGCGCCGGC
>NZ_JBANBA010000272.1:0-1262 GCF_059803475.1 Bradyrhizobium sp. UFLA05-89
CGCCGGCGCCGGCGGGCCAAGACGGACAGGCTCGATGGCGAGACGCTGTTGCGGACGCTTCTCGCCTACAAGCGCGGCGAGCCGCGGGTCTGTGCGATGGTCGTTGCCCCCTCTCCGGAAGAAGAGGACCATCGCAGGCTTTGCCGCGAGCGGAAGACCTTGATCGCCGAGCGGATCGAGCATGTGAACCGGATCAAGGGTCTTCTGTTCGCGCAAGGGATATCCGACTACGCGCCGCTGCGGAGCAACCGCCGGGCACGGCTTGAGGCCTTGCGTACCGGCGATGGGCGACTGCTACCGGCGCATTTGAAGGCACAGATCGGCCGCGAGCTCGACCGGCTCGAACTTCTGCTCGGCCAGATCGAGGCCGTGGAGGCCGAACAGGATGCACTGCTGGCTGCGGTGAGAAAGCCTGCAGGCACACCGGCTGCACCGGATCCGGTGACGATGCTGCTGGCCTTGAAGGGAATGGGCCCAAACTTCGCTGCCGTTCTCTGGTTGGAAGCCTTCTACCGCCGGTTCGCCAACCGCCGCCAGATTGCGGCCTATGCCGGTCTTGCGGCCACGCCGTGGCGCAGTGGCGGCATCGAGCGTGAGCAAGGCGTGTCGAAGGCCGGCAATCCGCGCCTGAGAACCACGATGATCCAGCTCGCCTGGTTGTGGGTGCGGCACCAGCCCCAATCGGCCCTGACGCAATGGTTTGACGCGCACAGCGACCGCGGCCGCAAGCGCGCGATCGTGGCACTGGCCCGCAAGCTGCTCGTGGCCCTGTGGAAGTACGTGACGGCTGGCGTCGTGATCGAGGCAGCCGTGATGAAGACCGCCTGAGAATACAGCTCTCCCACCAAGGATACCAATCCGCCGAGGTTGATCAGCCTCGGCCGATCCGGGTGGACGAACCGATGGATTGCATGGCTTCAAACGCCGCAACGAAGAATGGCCTCGTCCTCTCGAGCCTGCCCGCCGCAAGCGGAATGTTGGTGCAGTCGCTATCACGCGACGACCGAATGTGAGTTTGACCTGGCACGCAAACCAGGTTGCCAAACCGGCTCGGCCCTTGGATCACTGACCATAAGGAGTAGTCCACCCCGCCCACGCCCGACCACAACAGCCTGATGGCGTGCTCGATCAAGTCAAGGCCAAGCCGCTTCGCGGCGGCCCTACGGGCCGGCCTTGACTCGACCTGCGCGCGCCATCTTCACACTCCAACGGTCGGGACGAAGAGCTGGCCTGCAATCGAACAAAGAGCTGACCAACCACCT
>NZ_JBANBA010000273.1:0-1254 GCF_059803475.1 Bradyrhizobium sp. UFLA05-89
GCAGCCGCTCGGAGCGCAAGGCACGGCTCCTGGAGCAGATGGAGCTTCAGCTCGAAGAGCTGGAAGCAACCGCAACCGAGGACGAACTGGCGGCCGAGCAGGCCGCGGCCAAGACACAGTCCGTCAAATCCTTCCAGCGCACGCGGCCGTCGCGCAAACCGTTCCCCGACCATTTGCCGCGCGAGCGGGTCGTGGTCGCCGCACCGGAGAGCTGTCCCTGCTGCGGCTCGAACAAGCTGTCAAAGCTGGGCGAGGACATCACCGAGACGCTGGAGGTCGTTCCCCGGCAGTGGAAGGTGATCCAGACGGTGCGCGAGAAGTTCTCGTGCCGGGACTGCGAGACGATCACCCAGCCGCCGGCGCCCTTCCATGTGACCCCGCGCGGCTTCGCCGGGCCCAACCTTCTGGCCATGATCCTGTTCGAAAAGTTCGGCCAGCATCAGCCCTTGAACCGGCAGAGCGAGCGCTACGCCCGGGAGGGCATCAATCTGAGCCTGTCGACACTGGCCGACCAGGTCGGCACCTGTGCGGCGGCCCTGCAGCCGCTTTATCGGCTGATCGAACGCCACATCCTGGCCGCCGAGCGGCTGCACGGCGATGACACCACGGTGCCGATCCTGGCCAAGGGGCAGACGGTCAAAGGGCATATCTGGACCTACGTCCGCGACGACCGGCCGTTTGGTGGGCGGGCGCCGCCGGCCGCGCTCTATTACGCCTCGCGCGATCGACGGCAGGAGCATCCCACGCGGCATCTCCAAAGCTTCACCGGTATCCTGCAGGCCGATGCCTATAGCGGCTATAACGAGCTGTATGACGCCTCGCGCGCGCAAGGAGCGGTCACGCCCGCACTCTGTTGGGCCCATGCCAGGCGGCAGTTTTTTGAGCTGGCGGACATCGCCGCCAATGCGAGGCGAGACAGGAACGCCGCGGCGATCTCGCCGATCGCGCTGGAGGCGGTCAAGCGCATCGATGCACTGTTCGATATTGAGCGTGGCATCAACGGCCAAAGCGCCGAAGAGCGGCTGCGGGTGCGCAAAGAACAAAGCGCCCCACTCTTGACGACGTTGGAAGCATGGCTACGCGAGCAGCGCGCTCGGCTGTCGAACTCCTCATCGGTCGCCAAGCCAATCGACTACATGCTGCGCCGCTGGGACCGGTTCGCTCACTTCGTCGATGACGGACGGATCTGCTTCACCAACAACGCCGCCGAACGCGCCCTGCGCGGCTTCGCACTTGGGCGCAAATCCTGGCTGT
>NZ_JBANBA010000274.1:0-1134 GCF_059803475.1 Bradyrhizobium sp. UFLA05-89
AAGCGCTCTCGCAAGCGCTCCAGGAGCGGGACAGCACCGTGGACATCTTGAACGTTGGCGGGATGAACGTGAACTGCCAACAGAAGGCCATTGGTATCGGTGACGATGTGCCGCTTGCGTCCATGAAGGCGCTTGCCGGGGTCAAATCCGCGTGGCCCGCCGGCCTGCGTCGTCGAAGCGGTTTGACTGTCAATGACGGCAGCCGTCGGTGTCGGCTTGCGCCCAAGTTCTTGCCGCGCTTTGCGCACCAGAGCTCGAACGATCATGTGCCACCTGCCACTATCGCGCCACGCATAAAAGTAGCCCTGGACCGTCGAGTACGGCGGGAACTCGCTCGGCAGGGCCCGCCACTGGCAGCCGGTGGACAGTTGGGAATCCCAAATCGATTCAACCTAACCCCATCCCGCTTACCTAGACCTACGTGCTACAGACAGGCCAGGTAGTGCTGCACGGCTCGGCCCTGAGCCTGCGGGGCAACGAAATGGTCCAGCGGGCCTATCTTGGCGAAATGAAATCTTTGTCCACTTGTCTTTTGGGCTGCCGAAGACAAAGCTGTTCCAGCATGCCTCACGTGGGTTCGTGAGTTTCTCTGACAGCTGTTTTCCGCCGCGGATTCGCCACCGGCCATTCCGACAAGGGGGAAACCCTTGGTAGGTTCAAGCAGTTTTGGCGCTCCAGTTGTTGGCGTAGTCGTTGATTTTCTTAGCAAATCACACGCCTCTTAATCAGCGGGTCCCAGGTTCGAGCCGTGGTGCGCCCACCATTGGAAAACCCTAATTTTCCAAGCCCTTCGCGGAGAAGTCGCCGAGAACGAAACGAGCCTCGTGCGACGTTTTTAGTGGTCGGCGTGGCACGGCCAGATTCCAGATTGTTGTGCGACTTTCTTTTGTTTCTGTGCCTTCGCCCCATTCGGTACAGCGCGCAAATCCGACGGTACAGGTCGATTACGTGCTCGTCGTAGAATGGGATAATAGAGCGAGCAAACCGGACAATCTGTTCGTACGCATCCGGCGAGCACCGCCAGGTGACCACAGTTGATGGCATCCTGGCGATTTGATCGTAATCCTCCGCTGGGGGCCGCCTTGTCAGGTGGACCGTTGTGTTGAGAACTGTCCTTATGGACAGGCATACTCA
>NZ_JBANBA010000275.1:0-1132 GCF_059803475.1 Bradyrhizobium sp. UFLA05-89
CAGTTCTCGATCGCCGACATCACCTTCAATTGCTGGAGGCTGACATGGCCGGCATTGGCTTGACGCCACGCCGGACCACGGCCGCGGAAGATATCCGCGACTTCCAGTGCCAGAGGCGCCACCCGCGTCGTGCTTAGGCGGGTGGCGTATCCCTGGGCTCATTCTTCTTGGGTGTCAGCGGGGTGAGGCGATCCAGCGGGCTCATAACCTCGCGGATGGTGTTGGTGGCGACGCGGGTATAGAGCGCGGTGGTCTCGAGCTTGGCGTGCCCCAACAGGACCTGGATCACCCGAATATCGATGTTCTGCTCGAGCAGGTGGGTCGCGAAGCTGTGGCGCAAGGTGTGCGGCGTCACCTGCTTGGTAATCTCGGCCATGTGGGCCGCAGCGTGGCAGGCGCGCGTGAGCTGGCGTGTCGTCATTGGGCTGGCCGGCTTCAGTCCCGGAAACAGCCAGCCCTGCGGGCGGGCAATGCGGTACCAGTCGCGCAGAAGTTCGAGCAGCACCGGGGAAAGCATCGCGTGGCGATCCTTGCGGCCTTTGCCCTGTTCGACGCGCAGCATCATGCGCTCGGAGTCGATATCGGAGACCTTCAGCGCGACGACCTCGGAGACGCGCAGCCCCGCACCGTAGGCGATACTGAGCGCCGCCTTGTACTTGACGCTCGGCGCAGCCTCCAGAAAGCGCGCGACCTCCTCGCGGCTCAACACCACCGGTACCTTGCGCGGCTCGTGCATGAACGCCAGGTGCTTGGCCAGGTCGGGGCGATCCAGCGTCACATTGAAGAAGAACCGCAGCGCCGAGACGGTGGCGTTGATCTTTGGCGCGCCGGCGCCGCTCGACGCCAGATGCAGCCGAAAGCCGCGCACGTCCTCCGACTGGGCCAGGTCGGGAGAGCGGCCGAGAAACGCCGCGAAGTCCTTGACCCTTTGCACGTAGTCATGTTGGGTTTTTGGCGCGAACTTGCGGATCGCCATGTCTTCGATCATGCGCCGCCGCAACGGGCTGATGACTTGGTCGGTCATGGGGATGCTCCTGTCTTGAGTGAGGTTGTCGAACCCCTCGATCTCAAGACAGGACGCCCCATTGCGCTATCGTCTTGGCTCCGTCGCCAGCCGCGGCGCCCTACCGCG
>NZ_JBANBA010000276.1:0-1087 GCF_059803475.1 Bradyrhizobium sp. UFLA05-89
GTTGCCCTCGGTGTTAATTTCTGATCGCCGTCTTCCCCGAAACGCTCCGACCTGGTCCCGATGGGAAGCGTGAGATGCATGTTGCAGACTACGCCACTAGGCTCAAAGAGGATCTCGGCGCCGCCGCCGAACTGATCGAGTGCGCGCGACAGAAGGCGCAGTCCGAACCCGCGTTTCGGCGGAGCGTGTACCGGCGGCCCATCCCTCTCCTGCCACGTGAGATGGAGAACATCGTCCGCCATGCTGGACCGGAGCGACACGCGGCCGTCAGACACTGACAGCGAACCATACTTTGCGGAGTTGGTCGCGAGCTCGTGCAGAAGGAGCGCGACGGTCAAGGCAAACTTCGGCGGCAGCAGGACGTTCACTCCTTGGACCGTCACCCGCGAGGCGACGTATGGGCCGAGCTCTGTTTCGGCGATGTCGCGCACGAAGGCGCCCTCTCCGTTGGCTTGTTCAATGAGGTGGTCGGTGGCGGTCAGTGCCGCGAGGCGGTCCAGGATGTCGCTCCGGACTTGCGGCTGATCGCGCAATTGAACGCTGATGATTGCTTGGATCGTAGCGATCTTGTTCTTGAGCCGGTGGGCCAACTCCTGCACGGCAAGCTGGCGCAGATGCTCCTCGTCTTCGAGACGCTTCGCCAAACGGCGAAAATAGTCGGCCGCACCTACCAGAAAGATTGACACAAAAGCGAAGGTGACGAGTGTCACCTTGTCTCCGTACCGTGTCAGCGAAAAGCTGAATGCCGGCGGCATGAAGCCCCACCAGGCAGCCAGGCCGCCGACGGCGGCAACCAGCACGCCCGGACCGACACCTCCCACGAGCGCTGTCAGCGCGACAGCCGGGTAGTACGCGATCAGTGGAGACGCATCCTGGTCAAGCCATTGAAGCCACGCCTCGAACAGGGTCGCGCCGACAGCGCAGACGACCGCAAAAGCGTAGGCCCGAACGGAGCCCGGAGGAATGCGCCGGCGCTGACGGGCCAGCGCTGCATCGACAGCCGCAGTCAGCTTATCCACATCGGCATGCCGCATTGTTTCACCGGGTAAGGGCAGCCTGAACCTTGCCGGTCAAAACCGTATCACAG
>NZ_JBANBA010000277.1:0-1040 GCF_059803475.1 Bradyrhizobium sp. UFLA05-89
CCGCAAGACCGGCTACAAGATTTTCGATCGCTACAAGGAGCACGGGCTTGAGGCGTTAAGCGACCGCTCCAGGCGGCCGATACGCTATGCCAACCAGCTTCCGCAACAGCTCGAGACCCTGATCGTCAGGCTGAAGAGCGAGAAGCCGCACTGGGGCGCCCGCAAGATCCGCGAGCTGCTGGTGCGTCGGCTCGATGGCGACATCAAGGTGCCCGCCAAAAGCACCATTCACGCGGTGCTCGACCGCCACGGCCTCGTCAAGCGCGGCGGCGGGCCGCGCCATCGCGCGCGCGGCACGCCGCTGTCGCAGGGCACGCTTCCCAACGATCTGTGGTGCACCGACTTCAAGGGCGAGTTCAAGCTCGGCAATGGCCGATACTGTTATCCGCTGACCGTCACGGACCATGCCTCGCGCTTCCTGCTGCTCTGCGAGGCGCTCGATTCCACCCGCGAAGATCCTGCAATTACTGCCTTCGAGCGCCTGTTTCGCGAACGCGGTCTGCCGCTTGCCATCCGCTCCGACAATGGCGTGCCATTTGCCAGTGCCAATGCCTTGTTCAATCTCTCAAAGCTGTCGGTGTGGTGGCTCAGGCTCGGCATTGCGATCGAGCGCATCAAGCCAGGCCATCCGCAGCAGAACGGCCGTCATGAGCGCATGCATCTCACGCTCAAAAAAGAAGCCACCAGACCGCCGGGGTCCAATAGCCTCCAGCAGCAGGATCGCTTTGACAGCTTCAGGCACGAGTTCAACCACGAACGTCCCCACGAGGCTCTCGACATGAAGCGCCCCGCAGACATCTACACGGCCTCGACACGCCGCTATGATGGCCTGCCCGGACTGACCTATCCCTTCCACGATCGAGATGTCGTCATCACATCCTGCGGCCGCCTTTGTCTGCACCGCAAGAAAATCAATATCTCAGTCGCGCTGGCCGGCCAAAAGCTCGGAATCAGGGAAGTCGACGAGGGCATTTGGCTCGTCAGCTTCATGCACTATGATCTCGGATATTTCGACCTGGAGCAGAGAACCTTGCAACCCC
>NZ_JBANBA010000278.1:0-1020 GCF_059803475.1 Bradyrhizobium sp. UFLA05-89
TCGATCTTCAAAAGCTTCTTCAGGTGGATCAGCGGCAACAGCTTGTTGCGCAGCCTTAAGACCGCGGTGTCCTTGATGCGCTCGATGCGGTGCTCGGAATTGGCGCGCGCCCGCACCAATTCCACGACCGAGAGCTGGGGAATGGCAAAGCGGTCACCGCCGGCTTCCACGATCAGGGCGGAGACGATGGCCAGCGTCAGCGGGATCTTGATGGTGACGGAGGAGCCTTCGCCGGCGACGGACTTGATGTCGATGGTGCCGCCGATCTGGTCGATATTGGTGCGCACCACGTCCATGCCGACACCGCGGCCCGAGACCGAGGTGATGGCGGCAGCCGTCGAGAAGCCCGGCGCGAAGATGAACTTGTGGATCTGCGCCTCGCTCATCTTCTCGAGCTCGGCCTCGGTGACGAGACCTGAGGAGAGCGCCTTGGCCTTGATCTTCTCGGTGTTGAGGCCTCTGCCGTTGTCGGCGATGCAGATGATGATGTGGCCGCCCTCGTGATAGGCGGACAGCCGGATGGTGCCCTGCTCGCCCTTGCCGCTCGCCAAGCGCTCGGCGGGGGTCTCAAGGCCATGGTCGGCGGAGTTGCGCACCATGTGGGTGAGCGGATCCTTGATCAGGTCGAGCACCTGGCGGTCGAGCTCGGTGTCGGCGCCGTGCATCTCCAGCTCGATCTGCTTGCCGAGTTCGCTCGAGAGGTCGCGGACGATGCGCGGCAGCTTCTGCCAGGCATTGCCGATCGGCTGCATGCGCGTCTTCATGACGCCTTCCTGCAGCTCGGCGGTGACGTTGGAGAGGCGCTGCAACGGCACCTTGAACTCGGTGTCCTCGTTGCGGCGGGAGATCTCCAGGAGCTGGTTGCGGGTCAGCACCAGCTCGGAGACCATGGTCATCAGATGCTCCAGCGTATCCACGTTGACGCGGATCGACTGGTTGGCGACGCGGTCGCCTTCGGTGACGCTCTCGTCCGCCATCGACTTCTTGGGCGCGGGTTTTGCCTCCTTGGCCTTCGCCTCC
>NZ_JBANBA010000279.1:0-1017 GCF_059803475.1 Bradyrhizobium sp. UFLA05-89
GCAGCCGCGCACTTAGGTGCGCGCGCAAGGCGCCGGCCAGGTCAGGCTTCTCAGCTTCGAGCGCATGCTCGGCCGCCGCCACGAGATACGCAACGAGTCGCGGCTCGCCCGTCCCATCCTGGTGCGCCGCCACCACCGCCTCGCGCACCAACGGGTGCTCGGCGAGCCGCGCGGCGATCTCGCCGGGCTCGATGCGGAAGCCGCGGATCTTCACCTGCTCGTCGTTGCGGCCCAGAAACTCCAGATTGCCGTCCGGCAGATAGCGCGCCAGGTCGCCAGTGCGGTACAGCCGGTCGCCGTCGACGAAGGGACTGGCGATGAACCGCTCCGCCGTCAGCTCCGGCCGGTTCAGATAGCCGCGCGCCACTCCCGCCCCGCCGATGTAAAGCTCACCCACCGCCCCGAACGGAACAGGCGCGCCATCACCGTCCAGTAGGTAGACTCGAAGATCGGAGATGCGCTTTCCAATTAGACTGCCCGAGGCGGCGGTGTCAGACTGATCAAGAGGCCGATAGGTGACATGCACGGTCGTTTCCGTGGTGCCGTACATGTTGATCAGTTGTGGGGCGCGATCTGAATGCCTTGCATACCACGGCTTCAGAATCGATGGCTCCAGAGCCTCCCCACCGAAAATCACATAGCGAAGGCGGTTTCGAACGCTGCTCTGCTCCAGATCCATGAGAGCTTTAAAAGCCGAGGGGGTCTGGTTCAGAACTGTGACGCCGGACTTGCAGATGACATCATGGAAGTCAGGAGCGGAGAGAGCAGTATCGCTCGGCACAAGAATTAAACGGCCGCCATAGCGGAGCGCGCCCCACAACTCCCAAACAGAGAAGTCGAACGAGATGGAATGGAACAGGCACCATACGTCATGTTCCGTGAAACGATAACAGCTCTCGGTTGCCTCGAACAAGCGCACGATTTGAGCATGTTCGACCATGACGCCCTTGGGAGTGCCTGATGATCCCGAGGTGTAGATCACATAGGCGAGGTGGCGCGCGCTCAGGCCGAGCGTGC